>CAJOLJ010000011.1 GCA_905235445.1 uncultured Bacteroidales bacterium | reverse complement strand
GGGGTCTTGATGAGGACATCCCTGCCTATCACTATCGGTGCTATGCTCTCCTCCCATGCCTGGTTCCAGTTCTTGCCCTGGACTATGTCGGCGGAGAATTTAACCTCCATGTCCATCTCCGACAGGACAAGCCTCAGGTCCCTGGGGTTGTAGAGATCCTTGGGAATGTATGCCCTCAGGCAGGGAGTGGGGGAGTCCCCGTCAATGACAAAGGAGTCATAGGGGAGGTCCGAGATGACTGCCTCGATGATTTCAGCGGTGTCCTCGCTGAAAGGGGTGAAGGTGAACTTCACCTCGATGTATTCCTGGCTATTGTACATTGGGCTGGGGTGTGGTGTTTTCTTGTTCTCCGGTGGAGGCGGTTTCTTGCAGGGCGGCGGATTGTGAGGTGGCGGGGTCTTCAGTGGATTCCTTCCGCTTTCTTTTCTCCTCCCGCCGCAGGCGGCATTTCTCCCTTTGTTCCCTGATGAACCTGGCAGGACAGCTGTCCCTTACGGCCTCCTTTATCCTGTCCCATTTTTCCTGGCAGCGGGTCTTGGAGGATACGGAGGCGGAAGTGGAAGGGCCTTCGCCACTGAGGTGCCCCGTGTCGGAGGAGGTGATGGCCGGGGAGTCGCTTTCCCCTCCCAGGGATTGGAGCCTTTCGCTTTCCTCCTTGGAAAGGGCTTCGCTCGGTGCCCCGCCCTCCCTGGAGACGGACTCCCTCAGGGCATCCTGCTCCATCATGTTCCTTTGCATGGCCATGGCGGAGGCATCATCGAAGACATTGTGGATGATGTCGAGAATGCCGTACTGCATCTCCGTTAGGCGGGAACTGTAGTCTGGCAGGGCCCCTCTCTTGTACTTTGGTCTCACGAGGGAATACTTCCAGTTGTCGAAGTTCCCGTAAAAGTCGATCCCGAGAGTGAAGTTCAGGATGGACTGCAGCACGGAGGCATGGTAGCGGAAGGACTGGTCGAAGTTCTGTGTCCCGGAAAGGGCGAGCTCGTAGCGGTCCAGGGCCAGGATGAACGGGAAGATTTCCAGGGAATTGTCCGAGATGAGACCCTGTATTTTCATCTCGTCGACATGGGCGCTGGTCTTGTCCTTGAACATCAGGAGCCTTGTGATTTTCTGCATTTCCTGCGGGAAATCCAGCGACAGGTCGCTGCCCTTGATGCTCACGAGCCCCTTCAGTGAGGGCTGGATGATTCTCATGTTGGTGTCCAGCTGGGTGGATGCGGCCATCTCGCAGTCAAGTTTCCCCTTGAAGGACTTGAGCATCGGGATCACTTTGTCCACCGACGGGATGAGGTCTATGACCTTCTCGGCCGTGATGTCCACGAGGTTGAGGTCAAAGGTCCCGGTGATGTCCTTCTTGGATCTCGTGGCGTAGAAGCCCTCGAAATAAATATCCCCGACATTGGAGGTTGCGACGGTATTGGTGGCCTGCAAGCACCTGTCCTGAAGGCGCAGTTCAGTCGAGAACCAGTCTATTATGAGGGAAGAATAGTCAATCTCGTTTCCTTCCACCCGCACTGTGGCGTTGATGTTCCTGGGGAGCACGAACAGGGGGTTCTTCTTGACGGGTTCACTCCCCAGGCTGTCGGTGGAGGCGACAAGGGTGGAGTCAGTCTCGGCAGTATTCTCCATGGTGTCCCCTTTTCTCAGTGAGGCCATCAGTTCATTCACGTCTATCCTGTCGGACTTGATATCCAGGTCGAGGTCCAGGGGAAGTTTCATGAGGATCGCCCCTCGAAGACCTTCGAGTCCGCCGCTCAGGGAGATGTCTGATTTCCCGTTGTACAGGGACAGGCTGTCTATGTTGACGGTGTCGTTTGTGAGCGAGCAGGACAGGTTCCTGAAGAAACTGTCATTCGAGACCGCTTCGGGAAGTGATAGCGTCCCTTGGGTCGAGGAAATCTTTCCGCTCAGGTCCCAGTCCCGGTACATCTGCAGGAGCGAACCCTGGAGCTGGATTTCTATGTCCTTGGAAGTCGATGTGAAGTCGTCGCTTTGCGGGGCGAGCCCCCGTCTCGAAGTTCTCCCGCCGGGCATGGCCATCCTCATGAGCGAGTCCCTCTGTATCGAAGGATATATTTTCTGGAGGGAATCCAGCATGCGGTCACGCCTTTGCCGCCGGATCACACCGTTCATGACGGCGGAAGCCTCCACTCGGGTGGGGCCGATCCGGGCCATGTTGGGGGAGGAATCATACCCGATCCCTCCGAAAGAACTGTTCAGGTACAGAAGCGGGGCGCTTTCCCTGGCGGAGTACTTGAAATGGTTCACCGCTGAGCTGAGCCCGACTCTCATCAGGGGACCCGAGGACACATCTACACTCCCGGCGGACAGGGTCCCGGTGAGGGGATGGACTTCCTTGTCCCACACCTGGGAGACCAGTTCGTGTCCGTTCTGGAGGGTAAGTCCCACGGTACTGGCAGAGGCGGCTAGGTTCTTCCCGATGGAGGCACTCAGGGTGTCGATGCTCCCGAAGATTCCGAGGGCGCGGCTCCGTCCGTCGGGCTCCTCGTAGTGGCGAAGCTCTATTCCCACCCCACTTAGCGATGCGTTCACGGAGTCAGGCTCATCCCTGAAGGAAAAGCCCTCCGATGTAATCTTCCCCTCCACGTCAGCGAGGGCGAAGTTGCTGATGCTGAGGTCTGAAAGAAGCAGCATTCCTTCCACCTCGGCGCTGGCCTTCCCGCTTGCGCTCATTCCTTCGGGAAGGAAGGTGGATATCCTGTCCAGGTTCACGTCGGCACTTAGTGCCGCATCTATCAGCGGGTCCCCTCCAAGGACGTCCTCCGCAGAGGCGTTCCCGCGGAGGTGGGCCCCGGCTACGTTTATGTCCAGTTCCTGGGCATCCACGGTGAGCTTCCCGTAGGAGTCCGTCATGGCTTCGATGTCGGCTGCTATGACCCCCGTGTAGGAGATGTCATCGAAAGCAAGATTGGAACGGGGTATCTTGAGCTGCCCGATAAGTTCCGGAAGAGCTCCCTGGGCGGGGATCCAGTATCCGTCACACATGACAAGAAGGTCTATGACCGCATTGGTGCGAACCTTTCCGATGGCGGGGGCGAACTTCCTGGCATACTGGGATATCACTTCCGCAAGCGGGCACTTTTCCATGGAAATCTCCGCCCTGACGTAGGTCGAGTCCTCTCCCAGCTTCAAGTCCGCCTCGCCCTCGAGGGTGAGCATCGCAGCCTTCAGAGAAAGGTCCCTCAGGCTGAGCTCGGTAAATGAACCCGGGGTGGGGAAGGCTACCTGGCTTTTAAGGGATAAGGGAATGTTCAGGGTGCCGATGCGGGCAATGCCTACATCGGCATCGGCCTTGAGGAGGATATCGTAAGCCTTTCTTTTCTCGCTCACCGACAGTTCATCCACCCTTACCTGTCCCTCCATCGAGGGGAGACGTCCGCTTGCCTGCAAGGATTGTAGACGGAGGGTCCCCCTCAGCCTTGACAGGTCGGAAATGTCCAGTTTCCCGTCATAGGTGAGTTCCCCGGGGTCCAGGCTCACGAAGAGAGTATCACAAGGTGAAGTGTATACGATATGGGGATTTTTGTCGACCCTGATGTCCCGGAGGATCACTTTGGGACGTGGCTTGCCGGATTGTTTCCTTTGGATGATGTCCAGGTTGGAGGTGCCGGGGGAGAAGTTGTGCACGAATGCCCTGACGGAGGACACATGGATTTTCTGGAGCGCGATGTTCCCCTGCAAGGCGGCCATGTAGTTGAGCCTCAAATGGGCCTTGCCTATGCTTGCGAGGGTGTCCACCCCGCTCCCACCCTCTCCTTCACTTCGGAGCGGGGAAGGGAAGTACAGCGAATCGAACTCGGCGAACCTTTCGTGGGGATAGGTTATGGCGACATCCTCAAGTTTCACGTCCACATAAGGGAACGTGCTGAAAATGGAAACGTCAATGTCCCCGATGAGGGTCTCTCCCTGGATGTAGTCCGCAGCGAAAGTCCGGACAGTCTGCTTCAGGAATTCCGAGTTCAGGACAATCTGAAGTGCGACAAGAATTAGGACAAGCAGAGCCACCAGGACAATGATCAGTATCCTGAGGGGACGGAAGCGGCGCTTCCCCCTCTTCTTCCTTCCGCCCTCCTCGGGGGAGGAGGAAGGCGGGAGGGGAGGGATCCCAGGATTGTTGTCTTTGCCCTTGGACATTGCGCGGGTGTGGTGGTTCTATTGTTTTGAAAGGCAGATGGCCGTCCTGGCAGCGAGGCGGGCATTGCTCAGGACCAGCTGGATATTGGAAGCGAGGCTTTCCCCGTCCGTTATGTCCTTTATCTCAGCGAGAAGGAACGGGGTCGTGGCCTTGCCTTTTATGCCAAGGGTGTGGCTTTTTTCTATGGCCTTGTCAATGGCGGCGTTGATGTAGTCGGGATCCAGGGAGTACTGCTCGGGAATGGGGTTTGTCACAAGCATCCCTCCCTTGAGGCCCATCTGCCTCTGGGCGGAGAATGCTGCGGCGAGTTCCTCGGGTGTGTCAATCCTGTAGTCCACCTTGAACCCGCTCTTCCTCGTGTAGAAAGCAGGCAGTTCATCGGTGCCGTATCCGATGACGGGAACTCCCTTGGTCTCCAGGTACTCTAGCGTAAGTCCCAGGTCAAGGATGGACTTGGCTCCGGCACAGATTACCATCACGGGGGTCTGTGCGAGCTCCTCCAGGTCCGCGGAAATGTCCATCGTGGTCTCGGCTCCCCTGTGGACCCCTCCGACACCGCCCGTGGCGAAGACCTGTATTCCCGCCATGGCGGCAATCATCATGGTGGTGGTGACGGTAGTGGCACCGTCCTCGCCCCTGGCGACAAGCACGGGAAGGTCCCGCCTGGAGGCCTTAATGACCCCTTGGCCTTTCTTTCCCAGGTACTCGATTTCCTCGGGGGCGCAACCGGCCTTGAGTTTCCCTTTGATGACGGCAATTGTCGCCGGGGTCGCCCCCTCCTCCCGGATGGCATTCTCCACGCGCAG
Organism: uncultured Bacteroidales bacterium; assembly: GCA_905235445.1. Lineage (GTDB taxonomy): Bacteria > Bacteroidota > Bacteroidia > Bacteroidales > UBA932 > Cryptobacteroides. Next base: position 54,272 of record CAJOLJ010000011.1, on the reverse strand, counting down.
GGCGGTCTGAACATTCTGCGGATAGGGCATCCCGTGGGATATGATGGTGGATTCAAGGGCGACGACGGGTCCTCCCTTGGAGAGGGCCGCTTTTACATCTTCGGATATTTCCAGGAAAGGGTTCATTGGGGTGTGCTGTATTTTAGTTTTGATATTTCTTCATTTATGGCGAGCGGGGACTGCAGGGCGAGGGCTGCACCCCTAAGTCCCAACTCCACGGCTTCCTTGAAAGGCCTGCCCGAAAGAAGGGCATAGACTACGCAGGCAAGAAGGGCGTCTCCCGCCCCTGTGGAGTTTACGACATCCACTCTCTTTGCGCCCAGTTTGAAATGTTCATCCTCACTCGCACAGTACACTCCGTCCTTGCCAAGAGTTACAATCACTCTTTTGAAACCATTGGAAAGAAGCCACTCGGCACTCCTGGCGGGGTCCTGGATATGGGTGAGAGTCTGGGCCTCGAGGCGGTTTACTTTGAGGGTGACGTTGGGCTGCTTAAGCATGCCACCCAGCAAGACTGAAAGGAGAGAGGCCTTGATGGAGGAAGTGGCATCGATGAAAAGGGGAACGGTTATCCTGTTTACAAGGTACAGGATGCTCCAACCGGGGAGGTTGCAGTCGATGACAACGGCATCGCTGCTATTGAAGGAGTCCAGGCGGGAATGGAGCATCCTGGAATCTAGATTTTCCATGATCTCCATGTCGGAGACAGCCGAGCGCATTTCCCCGTACTCGTCACTTATGCAGAGGAAGAAGTTGCTTCTGCTCTCAGGCAGGATCACGGAGTTCCTTAACTCCATGCCGACTTTCTCGCAGGACTCCATGAGGGCCTTGGCCACACTGTCCCCTCCGAAGGCGGTGCACAGGTCAACCTCGCAGCCGAGCAGCGCAAGGTTGTGGGCGATGTTCCTTCCGACACCGCCGAAACCGATTTCCACCTTTCCCGGATTGGAATCCCGTGGAACGTATTTGCCGAGGGGAGTCGCAAGGACATCTACATTGGCGGCTCCGATAACCGATACTTTCATATGTCACAAAATTAAAAAACTTAAATGAGAAATAGAAAAAGAACCCTGCGAAAGACCCAGGGGGCATACCTGAGGGGGGGAGGGCTGTCAAAACAGCGAAAATCGGCGGGCGGTTTTTGCGGGAGATTCAGATAAATCCCGTATATTGCACTTTCGAAAGGGGGCCCTCGCCCCTTCTTATGAAGGGAACTACGGAACTTCGGAAAATGAACTTCGAAGGCCCGTAATGTCGAGGCCTGGGAAATGGCCCGATGATGATTGTCAGGAACACATTAATTTATAATATGAAAGATTTCTCAAAAGACTCCCGGACTGTCCTAACCCTGGATGCGGGAGGAACCAACATGGTGTTCGGTGCCATGAAAGGGGAAAAATATGTCGGTGAGGTCGTGACCCTCCGCGCAAACACTTCAGACCTGGATGCTTGCCTGGGAACGATGGTGGAAGGCTTCACGAGGGCCCGTAACTCAGTGGACGAGGCGCCCTGCGCCATCTCGTTCGCTTTCCCCGGACCTGCGGACTATCCCGCCGGAATCATCGGCGGATACCTTCCAAACTTCCCCTCCTTCAGGGACGGCGTGGCCCTGGGCCCTTTCCTCCAGGACAAGTTCCACGTTCCCGTGTTCATTAACAATGACGGGGATCTCTTCGCTTTCGGCGAGGCCATAAGCGGGGCCCTGCCCTCCGTAAACCGTAAGCTTGAGGCCCTTGGAAGTCCCAAGCGCTATTCAAATCTGCTGGGCTACACTTTCGGGACCGGGTTCGGTGTCGGATGTGTCATAGGCGGAAGGCTCAACAGGGGAGACAACTCCTGCGTGGAGACTTTCTGCTTCCCGCACAGCAAGCTGGACGGCGTGATAGTTGAGGAGGGCGTGTCGATAAGGGCCGTGAAGAGGGTCTACCGGGAACTGAGCGGAGTGAACGATCCCACCCTGGAACCCAAGGACATTTTCTACATTGCCGAGGGCTTGAGGGACGGTGATGCGGAAGCCGCAAAAGGAGCTTTCGCCACGATGGGAGCCGTTGCCGGGGAGGCCATGGCAATGCAGGTGCAGCTCATCGACGGACTCATTGTCATAGGCGGAGGAATCACTGCCGCCTCCAAGTACATCATGCCTTCACTTCTTGGGGCCCTCCGCGGAAAGAGACGCACCCTCGGGGGAGAGTGGGTATCCAAGGTCCAGATGAAAGTGTATAACCTGGATGATGAGGCGCAGTTCGCATCATTTGCCGCAGGACAGGCCAAGACCATCAAGGTTTACGGGACCGACAGGACCGTCACATACGATCCCGAGAAGAGAATCGGTGTCACGATTTCAAAGATGGGGGCATCCAAGGCAATTGCCGTCGGGGCCTACGACTTCGCACTGTCGGAACTCGGGTAAGTGATTGACCCTGGAAAGAGAAAACAAAAAAGGCTGTTCCCCGGCGGGGACAGCCTAAATTGTATCTGGACGAGAGAACTACTGCTCCTCCATGAGCTGGAGATGCTGCACGTAGATAGCCTTCTGCTTCTGGATTCTCTTCTTCACAGAGGGTTTCTCGAAGTTCTTGCGGGCGCGGAGCTCACGGATGGCACCGGTCTTTTCGAACTTCCTCTTGAATCTTTTGAGAGCTCTCTCGATGTTCTCACCTTCTTTGATGGGTACTATGATCATTGTCTATTATCACCTCCTTTTCTGATCTTGATTTTTTGGCGGGGCAAAGGTAGGACAATTGAACTGTTTTCCAAAAAAAATTCGGTGATTTTTTCGTTTTTTCCCTCCAAAATGTAAGCCGGGGCCTACAAAGTCTTCAGAATCTCCTTGAATTTCTCCATTCCGAGGGTCGCGGGAGCCTTGATGTGACGGATCCTGCTGTCATAGACTCTGACCTCGGCGGGGTCAATGAGGTAGATGGGAATGGAAGGGTCGGTGTAGCGGTACAGGCCCGCTGCAGGATACACGTTCAGTGAAGTGCCCACTATGAGGAGGATGTCCGTTGTGTACATGACATCGATGGCGGCCTCGATCTTGGGCACAGCCTCCTCGAAGAACACGATGTGGGGACGGAGCTGCTGTCCGTTGGGTGCCTTGTCCCCGAGGTTCACCTCGGAGTATCCCACGTCGAACACTTCGGCCTCGGAGCCGCTGTCGTCATATACCCCGTACTCGGGACGCACCTTGGTGAGCTCCCCGTGGAGGTGGATTATCTTGGTGGAGCCGGCCCTCTCGTGGAGGTTGTCCACGTTCTGGGTGATGACGGTTACGTCGTAGTCTTTCTCGAGGTCAGCTATTGCCTTGTGGGCTGCGTTGGGAGAGACTGTGGAGAGTTCCTTGCGGCGGATGTTGTAGAATTCCAGGACCAGGCCCTTGTTCCTGAGCCATCCTGTGTGGGATGCGACATCCTGGGGGTCGTATTTGTCCCAGAGGCCGCCGTTGTCGCGGAATGTGGCTATCCCGCTTTCTGCGCTAACGCCCGCACCGGTCAGTACGGTAAGTCTTTTCTTTGGCATGTCTGTGAAAGGTTTTTGTCGTCAGTAATCAGTGTCTCTATATATTATTTATGGAATGCTCCGTTCCTATACGGGTATCTCGAAATAGTATTTCTTGACCCAGTACTCGAACAGGGGGTCTATAATCCAGGGGTCGTCCTTGTCATTGAAGGCCAGGACCTCTTTCTTCTCGAGGGCTTCCCTGACCCTCTTGACGTTCGCGGAGGAGTTGAGGGAGTACTTCTGGATGACGGAGGCGGAGGAGAGCTTGGTGACCCCGTCAAGTACGGCCCTCAGCAGGTTCACCTGGAAGGTGGTCAGCGAGTACATCGTGCTTATGAACTGCGGGGTATGGATGGAAACGAGGATGTCCAGGGCATCCAGCATGACGCTTTCGTTGACGTACCCCTTGGTCAGGGAGTCGGTAATGTAGGAGAGGAAGTTTATGTAATAAAGGTCGTTGCGGAACAGGTTGCACATCCCGTACAGGAGGTCCTTGTCCACCACCTTGCCTCCCATCAGGAACCCTTTTGCCACGTGCTCGACGATTTCCTTGGCCTCGACCGGGTGGAGGATCACCCTCTCGACCTTCCTATGGAAGAAATGCCTGCGTTCGAAGATGTCTTTCATGGCATTGTAGGCGCTGCCGCACAGTATGTACGAGCATCCCGCCCCAACTTCACCTTTCATCTTGGAGAAGGCTTCCTCCATGCATTTGTAAATCATCTCGGGATCCTCGGTCCATTCCAGGTTCTGGAACTCGTCCACTATGAGGATGAAGTCCTGGGCCTGTTCCCTCGCGACCGCGTAGGGGAGCATGAGGGCCCTTTGGATGTCGTTCCTGTCCAGTTCCCAGTTCAGGGACACGGTCTCCCCGTACCCGCTGAACCTCTCCCTGTCGAAGACGAAGTGGGTGTCGCCCAGGTAGTGGGAGATGAAGGTGGCCATTTCGGAGGGAGTGTTGGCCTGCGTCGCCATGACGGTAGACACAAGCCTGAGGATGAACTGGTCCGTCCTCCGGACATTGAGCAGATTGAAGTGTCCGATGTAGAAGTCGTGCTTGAGCATCCTGAACTGGAAGAGGCTCTGCTGGATGAGGGACATCTTCCCTCCCTTCGGGGGAGTGTACATGACGATGTGCTCCTTCTGCTGGAGGAGGTTTATAAGCGAGTTGCAGTCCGTCTTCCGCCCGATGAAATTCTTGGCGGTAACGTATTTGTCGAATATGAATGGCGAGTCCATATGTGGGGTCAGTCTTGTAACAAAGTTGTTACAAATGTAGGGGTTTTCTTTTGCAAGAGCAATAGGGCAAAAAAGTTTTTCAACTTGAAAAATAATTTGCGCTAAAAGTTTGTGCTTTTGACAAAAAGACGTAATTTTGCAGTCCCAAATTTTCGCATGACCGTCTGAGCACCGAAGACAGACCCCGGGGAGCCTGCGCTCGCGGTTGGAACTTAAAGAGTTTTTAGATTAAATGTACGCAATCGTAGACATTGCCGGACAGCAGTTCAAAGTTGAAGCTGGTTCCGAGCTTTTTGTCAACCGCCTCGCTGCCAAGAAGGACGAGCAGGTGGAATTCAACAAGGTTCTTCTCCTCGACAACGAGGGTGGAGAGGTCAAGATAGGGGCTCCCTATGTTGATGGAGCATCAGTAAAGGCCACTGTGCTCGACGATACCGTCAGGGCAAAGAAGGTTCTCGTTTTCAAGAAAATCCGTCGCAAGGGCTTCCAGAAGTGCAACGGTCACCGTCAGAAGCTCACGAAGATTAAGATTGACGCTATTTCATAACTATTTAAGGAGGAATTCATTATGGCACATAAAAAAGGTCAGTCCAGTTCCAAGAACGGTCGTGAATCACATAGCAAACGACTTGGTCTCAAGAAGTTCGGCGGTCAGAGTGTGGTAGCTGGCAACATCATCGTCCGCCAGAGGGGTACAGTCCACAATCCCGGCAAGAATGTCGGGATGGGTAAGGACCACACCCTTTATGCTCTCGTCGACGGTACTGTGGTCTTCCAGAAGAAGAAGGAAGACAAGTCCTACGTTTCAGTTCTCCCCTTCGAGAACTAAGACAGGGAGATATAGATCCTGAAGAGGACCGGTCGGAAATACTCCCCGGTCCTTTTTTACTTATAAGACCCAATCTTTTCAAAATATCCTACGCAATGCTTACACTCAAAGCAATCCGTGAAAATCCCGAGTTCATCATCGAGCGTCTGGCCGTGAAGAACTTCGATGCCAGGGAGATTGTCGAGGAGGTCATCCGCCTCGATACCCTCAGGCGCAACCTCCAGACGGAAAGTGACGCCATCGTGGCAAAGCAGAAGAAGGTCTCCGCACAGATCGGTGCCCTCATGAAAGAGGGCAAGAGGCAGGAGGCCGAGGCAGCAAAGGCTGAGGTGGCCGCCCTCAAGGCCAAGTCCTCGGAACTTCTCGCCCAGGCTGACGAGAACCAGAAGACCCTGGATGCCAAGCTCGTCCTGCTTCCGAACCTCCCCTGCGCCCAGGTCCCCGAGGGAAAGGGTGCCGAGGACAATGTCGTAGTGAGGATGGGCGGGGAGGAACCCTCTCTTCCCGAAGGTGCCCTCCCGCACTGGGATCTTGCCAAGAAGTACGATATCATAGATTTCGACCTCGGTGTTAAACTCACCGGTGCCGGGTTCCCGGTCTACAAGGGCAAGGGTGCGAAGCTCCAGAGGGCCCTCATCAATTTCTTCCTGGACCGCAATACCGCAGCCGGTTACAAGGAGGTAGAGCCTCCTGTGATGGTGAATGCCGCATCCGGATTCGGTACGGGCCAGCTTCCCGACAAGGAGGCCCAGATGTACTACGTAGGCCTGGATGACTTCTATCTGGTCCCCACTGCCGAGGTCCCCGTGACCAACATCTTCCGCGATGTGATTCTCGGCGTGAATGACTTCCCCCAGAAACTTACCGCCTACACTCCCTGTTTCCGTCGAGAGGCCGGGTCCTACGGCAAGGACGTGAGGGGACTGAACCGTCTGCACCAGTTCGACAAGGTGGAGATCGTGAGGGTCGAGAAGCCCGAGAACAGCTACGCCGCCCTTGACGAGATGATCTCCCACGTGGAGAGCCTTGTCAATGCCCTCGGCCTTAGGTACAGGATCCTTCGCCTCTGCGGAGGGGACATGTCCTTCACTTCCGCCATCACCTATGACTTCGAGCTGTGGAGCGCAGCCCAGGGTCGCTGGCTGGAGATTTCCTCGGTGTCCAACTTCGAGAACTACCAGGCGAACCGCCTTCACCTCCGCTACAAGGACGAGAACGGAAAGACCGTCCTGGCCCATACCCTCAACGGGTCGTCCCTCGCACTGCCTAGGGTCGTCGCCGCACTGCTGGAAGACAACCAGAAGGAGGACTGCATCCTCATCCCCGAAGTCCTTCGTCCCTACACAGGCTTTGACCGCATAGATTAGTTCGCCTTCCCATGGACACTCCTGTCCCAGTGAAATACATTATCGGAATAGACCCCGGAACCAATCTGCTTGGCTTCGGGGTCATAAAGGTTGAGGACAGGAAAGCGTCCTTCGTGGACATGGGGGTGCTGGACCTGAGGAAGATAACGGATTCATATCAGAAACTCAAGCAGATTTTCGATACCGTCACCCAGGTCATAATATCCTATCACGGAACCGAGATGGCCCTCGAGGCACCCTTCTACGGGAAGAACGCCCAGTCGCTCATAAAGCTGGGCAGGGCCCAGGGGGCCGCCATGATGGCCGCACTCCACAGGGACCTTCCCGTGACGGAGTACTCCCCGAGGGAAGTGAAGATGAGTGTTGCCGGTAACGGCGCCGCCTCCAAGGAACAGGTCGCCATGATGCTCCAGAAGACGCTCTCCTTCGAGATGAAGGTGGAACATCTCGACGCAACCGACGCCCTGGCAATAGCAATGTGCCACTTCTACGCTACTACAAGTCCCCTATTTGGCTCCCACGGCTCTTCATCCCGACATGGCTCCTCCTCAGGGAAACGCTCAGGAAGCTGGGACGACTTCATTAAGAACAACCCCGACCGCATCAAGTAGCCTGTAATTCCAATCATACCATAACCTCACTTAAGTTTTATGAAATTCCTTGGGAACATCGCCTGGCTCGTCCTCGGAGGCCTTCTTGTAGCCATCATTTACTTTCTCATCGGGCTTCTCCTTTGCATTACCATCATCGGCATCCCTTTCGGAGTGCAGCTCTTTAAGCTTGGCCAGTACGCCCTCTGGCCCTTCGGCCATGAACTTGTCAGCGGTCCCAATGAACCCGGGTGCGTGAGCACTGTGATGAATGTCCTGTGGATTGTGCTGGGATGGTGGGAAGTTGCTGCAATCCACGGGGTGTGCGGGCTCATCTTCTGTGTGACCATCGTTGGCATCCCCTTCGGGGTGCAGCATTTCAAGATGGCCCTAAGCTCATTCTTCCCCTTCGGGAAGAAGGTCGTCTAGACTTCCAGGAAAGACTTTGGTCGTCCCCCTCTTTTCCATGAAATTCCCCTCTTGTGAGGGGGAGGGAGGCGCGGAGAAAAATCGTCCAAAAAAAGTGTTTTCCTTTAAACCATCACTGCTTTTGGGTGTCAAAAAAATATCGGGATAATCGTGTTATCCCGTTTTATATATACCGGCTACTATAATGATCTTGAGAAAGACCCCGAAACTTCACCTGACGGCTTTCATCTGTTTGCTGTCCGTTTTCCTGTTTTCCGCTCCCGCCTTTTCACAGAACCGTGGGACAGTGTCAATGACCCTGCAGGACAAGGCCACGGAGGAACCGGTTGCGTTCGCTACCGTGACCCTCACAAAGAAGGGTGCCACCTCCCCCTATAAGTACATCCTCTCCTCCGACAAGGGTGTTGCCGCCCTGGAGGCCATCCCCGCCGGGACCTATGTGCTCAAAGCGGAGCTCATGGGATACAAGCCCCTGGAGCGGGAGATTACCGTGAAGGGGAACCTGGACCTCGGGACCCTCCCGATGGACCTGGATACCACGACCCTCGATGCGGCTACGGTGAGCGATGTGGGCAATCCCATCATCATCAAGAAGGATACCGTTGAGTACAGTGCGTCCTCTTTCAAGACTACCGACAACGATGTTCTCGAGGACCTTCTCAAGAAGCTTCCCGGAGTGGAAGTAGCCGATGACGGGACCATCACGGCCAACGGACAGACAATCACCAAGATCACCATTGACGGCAAGACCTTCTTCCTTGACGACCCCCAGCTGGCGACGAAGAACATCCCGGCCAAGATCATCAACAAGGTGAAGGTGGTCGAGAAGAAATCCGACCAGGCCATGTTCACCGGAATCGATGACGGTGAGGAGGAGCATGTCATTGACCTCTCCATCCAGAAAGGGATGATGAACGGCCTTTTCGGAAACCTCACCGCAGGAGGCGGGCATGACCTTCCTTCCGAGATTGGGGATGCCATCCCCAATGACTTCCGTTACCAGGGTGCAGGGTTCATGGGACGCTTCACCGAAAAGAACCAGATAAGTCTCATCCTCAATGCCAACAATACCAACAACCGCGGTTTCAATGACATTTCCGGAGGTCAGATGCAGGGAATGAGAGGCGGCTTCGGAGGCGGCGGCATGGGTGGCGGCTTCGGAGGCGGGAACGGCATATCCTCGTCCTGGATGGCTGGACTCAACGCCACTTCCAACTTCTTCAACAATAAGATGGAGGCGGGCGGCAATGCCCTTTACAACAACAATGACCGCTCGGTGTTGGAGTCTTCCTACACGAGGAGGGACCTTTCGGACTACAGCCTCATTTCCAAGGAGGACGGCTTCTCCAACAACCACACCAACGGGTTCCGCATCGGGGCCAGGATAGAGCATAAGTTCTCCGATGCCACTTCCATCCTCTTCCAGCCTCAGTTCAATATCGGGGGTGGACATTTCAATGAGTTCTCGAATTTCTCCACCGCAAGTGACGCCGGGGCGGGGGAGACCAAACTGAGCGATGGCTTCAATTTCAATGACGGAGTGAACAGCAACTGGAGGACAAACGGTTTCGCCCTGCTTCGCCAGAGGCTCGGAAAGCCAGGCCGTACGCTGACTGTGAACTTTAACTACAACATCAGCCGCAACAAGATGGACGGACTGAACCAGTCCCTGACCACGAGCTACAATCCCTCCACCGGGGCTGCCAAGGATTCCGTCATAAACCAGATGTACAACAGGAAGAACAACTCCACCTCACTGAGGGGCGGGGTCACCTATACCGAGCCCCTCGGCAAGGGATTCTTCGTGGAGGCCAACTATTCCTACTCCCTGAATAACTCCACTTCCGTCAAGGAGACCTTCGACTCCGGTCCCTTCACCGTCTTCAATGACACCAGCCATGAGTTCATGGAGACAGGTAAGAAGAAAAACGATGTCTATTCCAATAACATCCTGAACCGTTCCACCACCCAGCAGGCCGGTATGAACCTGATGTACCAGAAGGAGAAGATGAGGGCGCAGCTGGGCTTCGCAGCCATTCCGACCCATACCCACAATGAGACCAACGGCCAGGTGTACGATTCCCTGAAAGTGAACTTCGCGCCCCGGGCCATGATGTGGTTTGACATCAATGACAACACCAACATGAGGATCTTCTACAACGGTCGTTCCGCCCAACCTTCCACTTCCCAGTTGATGCCTGTCCCCGACAACTCGAACCCCATGAATATGAGTTTCGGAAACCCTTACCTGCAGCCTTACTTCAACCACAACCTGCGTTCGGAGTTCAGGTACACCAACAAGCAGACTTTTACGACCATCAATGTGGGCCTGAATGGCGGGATGGTCCAGGATCCCATAGTGAGCGCCACCTGGTACGGGACCAACGGTGCCAGGTATTCCCTGCCCGTGAACGGAAAGAACTCCGCAAACGCCAATTTCCGCTTGTTCATAAACACCCCCATCGCCAAGTCCAACTTCTCCATATTCTCGATGACCAATGCCAGTTTCTCGAGGTCATCAAGTTACGTGGGAGAGACTTTCGATACGAGCAGCTACTACAGGGACGGGCAGTTTGACTATGTCCTTTTCCACAAGAACATCCCTGACCTGGACGAGTCGAATCTTTTCAGCCTGAATGTTCTCACGAACATTTCCCTGACCCAGAGGCTTCGCTTTACTTACAGGAGCGACCTCGTGGAGCTCACCCTCGGTGGACGTACCACTTTCAGCAAGACTATGTACACCCTCTCCGAGAGCAATAACCTCCAGACTTTCAGCAACCAGGCTACCGCATCCATGAACTGGACGCTTCCCTCCGGGTTCAACCTCATTGCCGACGGAAGGTACAACTGGTACAACGGTTACCGCACCGAGCAACCTTCCAGGTTGATAATCAACGCCCAGATAACGAAGCTCCTTTTCGACAACAAGGTAACCCTGGCACTGAGGGGATATGACCTTCTGGACCAGGCCCAGAATATCCGTCAGTCCTCATCCGAGAGCGGATACTCCGAGACCCGCAACAATACCCTCGGACGCTACGTCATCTTCTCCGTCACTTACCGCTTCGGAAACTTCAACGGCCAGAGGGGCAGGGGTCCCGGCGGACCTGGAGGCCCAGGGGGTCCTGGCGGCCCGGGCGGATTCGGAGGTCCCCGCAGATTCTAGGACAGATGCTCCCGTAAACAGTTATCCCTTCCCATGGAACGGCCCTTGGGAAGGGATTGCGATATATATGGGTAGTAGTGCTCTATGTGCCGGTGGGGAAGCCTATCCTGGGTGCGGGGGCTTCGCATGAGTAGAGATTCTCCTCCCTGCAGAAGTCGAGGATGTCCTCGAAGGTGGGGTCGGATCCGCTCAGGATCGCCCGTGCGGTCCTCTTCCTTGTGACGTTCTCGATCTGGCCACCGCTGAAGTCGAACTTCCCGGCCAGGGAGAGTGCCTCCTCGGAACTCAGTTCCGGTATCATGCTCATCCAGATGAGGGCCTTGGTCTCCTGGGTGGGACGGGTGAACCTGACCTTGTAGAGGAATCTCCTCTCGAATGCCTTGTCGAGGTTCTGGGTGAGGTTGGTCGTTGCGATGAGTATCCCGTCAAGGTTCTCCATCTCCTGGAGGATGATGTTCTGGATGGAGTTCTCCATCTTGTCCACCGCCCGGCTCGCACCCTCGGGGCGGATGCCGAGGATTGCGTCAGCCTCGTTGAAAAGGAGGATGGGCTTGCGTCCGTCCTCCCCGACGACTTGGCGGTACTTGTCGAAGACTTCCTTTATCATCTTCTCGCTCTCGCCGACCCAGCAGCTTTTGATAAGCGATACGTCCACCTGGAAGATGTCCCGTCCGGTGAGCCTTGCGATCTGGTAGACGGTCTCGGTCTTGCCGGTCCCGGGAGCTCCGTAGAAGATGCAGGTGAAGGCGTTGCGAAGGCCCTTTTCCTTCATCTTCCTCCTGACGGTCGAGTACCTTTCCTCGGTAAGGAGGGCGGAGAGCTCCATTATCTGCTTTTCGTCGGAAGGGTTGTAGAAGAGATCCTTCTTCACGATATCTCCGCACCTGATCTTCCCGGAGGCGCTCACACTCTCCCTGGCACTCTTTTTCCTCACCCCGCCGAGGTCTTTCAGGGCGCTGTCCTTGACATCTTCCACGATGTGGATGTAATCCTTGGTCATCACGCCCTCCTTCCCGTAGAACTCGATTATTTTCCGCTCCTGGAGGGTGAGGGCTTCTGTGTTGCACTTGCCCCTCAGACGGTCGAGTTCGTAGGTGCGGTAGTATTCATCCACGTCGGACCAGCTTATCATATCATCGTCCTCATAGTGGTACTTGATGAGCAGGATGATGAAAAGAAGCCTCTCTAAGGGTTCACCTATGTCCCTGACCATCTTGTTGTAGGTCGAGGATACGGAGCAGGTGGGATTGTCCGTGAAAAGCTGTCCTGAGTAGGTAAGTACGTCGCTAGAGTCCATGTGATTGTCCGAGAGTTCCTCAAGCATGTCACGGATCCTGTAGAGGATGGCGGCGCTGTCAAGTCCCTTGGTGGGTTCCGGGGTCAGGGGAGAGTCATTCATGATGGCTTTGAGCATCTTCTGGGGAGCGACTATGTCCCCGTCATCGTCTATGTAGAGGTATCCCATCTTGCGAAGGACCAGGATGTCATCATAGTAGGAGAGGAATTTCAGGTAGTTCATCCCGAGGTACTGGGCTATGCAGTTGCTGTCAATGTGGTAGCGGGAGGAAGTACAGATGACCGCGGTGAGGATGAGTACCTGCATGGTGTTCATCTGGAGGCGGGTGCGAAGGGCGGAGAGCTCAGTGTTCGCGGCCCGGAGGGTTTGCTCATTGATGAGGAGGCGCTCATTGTCATAGTCGGAAGCGGGATCCCTCATCTTTTGGGAGATGTTGTACATCCTTTGGAGTATAGTCTTCTTTGTCATGGCTAATGGTGTCAGAAGTTACGTTGCAGTGACTTTCGGGGGAGGCTCTTCTTTCCCTCGTCCTGCCCGGGCGATGGAGTGGAGGGGGTGGGATAAGGTGAGAGAGTCGGTTGTGGTCATCTACGGGCATGCCGTAGGTACAGTAGTCTTCGCTAAGTCCACGCTGTCGTCACATGGTGGTGGTTGAGGGGGGACAAAGTTAGTTCGTAAAGATGCAGTTTTATTGCGCAGTAGTCTAAATTGTTCCGTTTCTATATTGGTGGGTGAATTCCTTTTGCAAAGGTAAGAAGATAGAATGGCGTTTCCAATAAGTTTCCCGGGAAATTTCGGTTCTTGCGATAATACTGTCGCCTCCCCTCAGGGGTACTGCCGCATCTAAGGGGGCAATTCATGAAAGTCGTGTGAAATACTCTTCGGAAAATGATTATTTTTGCCTTGGAAACACTCTGGGGCATCCCGTTTTATGCCAGTGTATTTTAATCGGACATCATCTTTAATCGATATGCAAAGAAAGCACCTCTTATTTTCGGCAGCCATCCTCCTGCTGCTTCCACTTGCCCTCCATTCCCTCAGTGCACAGGAAAAAAAGGCCAAGGTGGTCCCCTTCGTCCAGCCAGGGAACATGCCGGACATCTCGGTGTACCTGCCTTCGCCTCCCTCGGAGGGTGATGCGCTCTATGAGGCGGACCTTGTCTACCACAACTGGGGAAAGACCCTTCGGGACACTCCCCGTGGAGAGGAGGCAGCCCGTAATGCAAACAGTGAGCTTCAGTACATGATGGAGTTGTATTCAGAGGCGATCGGAACCACCCTATCACTGAAGGCCACTCCAAATATCTACGTGCTCCTCAGCCGTGCTTCCTATACCGCAAATTCCGCCAACTCCAGGGGAAAGAAGCATTTCAAGAGGACAAGACCTTATGTGGCCCTGGGGGAGGGAACTCTCATCCCCGAAAGCGAAGAAGGGTCCAGGTCCTCTTTTTCCTACCCTTCGGGCCACACCACCAGGGGTTGGACAATGGCACTCATCCTTACCGAGCTCTTCCCCGAGCGGGCCAATGAGATACTCACCGTAGGCTACCAGTACGGTGTGAGCCGCATAATAGCCGGTTACCACTACGAGAGCGATGTGGATGCGGCAAGGACCGCAGCCAGTGCCTCCGTGGCCTTCATGCACTCGGATCCCTCTTTCAGGAAGGCTCTTAAAAAAGCCAGCAGGGAGGCGGTTAAACTCCGCCGGACCCTTTAGGTGGGCTCTGCAGGGCGTCCCCCTGAATCTATCCCTGGACTGGAAACCGACATATCAGCCTGACACTCGGTATCCGTTACAGTTTCTGGAGGGGGCTTCGCAGGGTTCATTCACAAAAAGAGCGCAGACTTCTCTCATGAGAGCCTGCGCCGGTATGATGGAAAGGGAGTGGTTCCTATGGTGGGAACTACTCCTTTTTCCGCCTTGGGGCGACAAATGAGAACCACTTCTGGGGAAGTTCCATCGCGAAGATAATCCCGAAGACTATGGCAAGGGATATGGTAATGGCCGCGAACCCGCTGGTGGAAGCCGGGGAGAAGGACTTCAGCAGCAGATAATATGTGGTCCAGAAGAGTCCCGCACCTGGAACGAGGGTGAAGATGCCGCATAGGACGAAGATGTTCGCCGGGACCTTGCCCCAGACTGCTGCGTAGCGGGCCATGATGCAAATGAGAAAAGCGGCCACGAGGGTCCCTAACTGCGGGGTCAGGGGGCCAAGTCTCGTAATGAGAAGATATACCTCCCATCCCAGGGCGCCGATTGCCCCGCTTGCGAGGCGAAGTTTTCGGGGAACGCTGAAAAGTATGGCAAAGCCCACCGTCCCGATGAAGGATGCGGCTCCCTGTGCAAGGTAGGATGATGTCTGGGGACTTACCTGCACACCGCTCAGCAGTGTCATTCCGCCCCACATCCATCCGTCCAGTATGAAGGCCCCCGCTATCCCCAGGGAAATGCACAGGAACCCGAGCAGCGCATCGGTCAGGCGAGTGACCCCTGCAAGATAGTCCCCGTTGGCTATGTCCCTCACTCCGTTCACGAACGGTATCCCGGGGACAAGGGGCATGATGCCTCCGATGACTATGTTGCTCAGGTGCTCCCCGAACCCCACTCTCCATAGCAGCAGGCACACTAGTCCCGTCACAACGGCGTTAAGGATGTTCCCGACGATCTTGGAGAGGTATCTTCCCGATACAAAAAGCGAGAACAGGCACACAAGGGCCCCTACGGCAAAGTCGGCTGCGCAGTCAATGAGGGAACCCCCGAATATGGCACAGAAGCCTCCCGCTCCGATCGCTGCCCCCAGGATGGTCTCCCACAGGGGAATCTGGGGCCTGAGGCGGATTTCCTCCAGCTTGGCCTTGGCCTCGAGCAGTGTGTACTTGCCGGAGGCGATGTCGTAGCTCAGGCTGTTGACCAGGGCCACTTTCCCGAGGTCTGCGCTTTTTATGGGGATGAACTCCACGTTGGCGTAGCACTCCGCCTGGGTGCCCCGCTTGCGGAGTTTCTCGGGCACGGAGCCGGTGGTGAAGATGCCGTTGCTGATGACGAAGAAGTTCCCTCCCTGCACCCCGTAGTGGGTCGATATGCGGGACATGATGTCCTCCACCCGGGAAATCTCCGCCCCGTTCTCAAGAAGGATGTGCCCGGCAAGGGATGCGACTTCCAGCACTTCGGACATCTGTGAGGAGGAGGTGGACTCATCCAAGTCTACCCCCATGTCTGCTGCGCCTACTATCTCTTCACTTAGCCGCCCCTTCTTTTTTTCGGCCTCTTCCATAGTGGACTCTCTCTTGGTTAATTCTTTGTTCACCGCCCTGGACTCATTACATCGTCACACTCCAGGACCAGCCCGTCGTAGGCGGGCATGATCTCGCTTTCTATCCCTTTTTCCTCCCTTAGTTTCCGAAGGTCGGAGGTGAACTGCCCATGGCAGGGGAAAGTGTGCGAGAGATGTGTGAGATAGGTTCTTTTGGCCCCTATCGCACCGGCTAGTTCCACTGCCTCCTCAAGGGAGAAGTGGGAATGGTGCTGCTTGTAGCCTACGGTATTGAGGGTTACCGCCTCGAGCCCACGTAGCTTCGCGAGCTCCTCCCCCGGGAGGTGGCTCATGTCGGTAATGTAGGCGATGGGACCGAACCTGAACCCAAGCACCGGCATGGTCCCGTGCATCCCCCTTATGGGGATTATCTCCGCCCCCTTGCCGTCGGGGGTGGAGAGGGTATCCTTGAAGGTGGGGTCACAGATCCTGGGGGCCTCGATAATCATCTCCCCGGTGGGAAGGAGTTCCCCTCCCGGGGTCCTGAGCCTGTATCCCACATCGTGTATCCACTCCAGGACGCTCCCTTCCTCCATCGAGGAGTGAACGGCGAACGGGGAGGAGTCGATACTTCGGATGTGCCACTCCGGGGCGCCGGGATACTTGAGGGTGGCGAAAGCGTAGCCGTATTCCTTTTTCAGGCTATCTTCCACTCCCTTCTCGCAGTAGATGTCTATGACGGAACGGTCAATGTAGTTCAGGCTCCTCAGGTCATCCAGCCCTCCGGTGTGGTCCTTGTGGAAATGGGTGAGCAGGACTGCGTCCAGGTGGCCGATGTCCTCGCGGAGCATCTGGCTTCGGAAGTCGGGACCTGCGTCCACGAGGATGGTCTTTCCCCGGAACTCGGCAAGGGCGGAGGAGCGGAACCTCTTGTCCCTGGGGTCAGCGCTCTTGCATACGGGGCAGTGGCAACCGATTATCGGGATTCCCTGGGAGGTGCCGGTCCCCATGAAACGAAGCCTTACCCTTCCGGGAGCAAGTGGTTGGAGCGGAGGGACTGAGGTGTAGGAGCGGAAATTTGGCATCAGCGATTTGTCTTGAGTAGCTTTCCGATGGCCTTCTCGAGGCTCTCGGTGGGCTCGATAATGTTGTAGTCTTTCCAGAAGAGGGGATCCTCGTAGAGTTCCACCTTGTCGGAGAGGCTGCTGCGGGAATTGAACGATTCCTTGCGGGAGGGGACAACGGTCTGCTCGGGAGGGAAGAGATGGGTGACTGCCATCTCGTTGACCGCCGTGACATGGGTCTTCAGCAGTACCCTCTTCCAGTCAGCATCGAACCTGATGGTGGTCCTGAGGTAGGAAAGGCGGTATTTCCCGTCCTCGGAAGGGGAGTAGCTGATGGTGATTGAAAGCTCCCTGGGGTTGAACTTGAGGCCTCGGGGCTTGCGGATGAGTATCATCCTGGTGGCCTTGTCCTTGTCGGACATGTCCAGGGAGAGTTCCACCCTGCTGATGGCATAGGTCTCCTTGTCAATGTAGATGACCCCGTTGTGCAGGGCATATTCGCAATTGACCCTGGGGCGAAGGCGCACAGCATACTGGACCCTGTTCCCGATGGATATCGGAAGGTCCATTTCCAGGGTATAGTTCGAGAGTTCCTCTTCATTCAGGAGGAACCCCCTGTCTTTCACCACGTCCAGGGTCACGCACTGGGTGGGGCCCCCGACGACTTTGACGGAGAGCGTGTCCGTAGGGCGGGGGGATACCAGCAGCCTGCCCTTTTGCACCGCCACCCTGTCCCTCCAGGCGTCACCGTCCCTGTAGGAACTCTTGTACATGTGGCTCACGGCCTCGGAGATGTAGATGTACTTGCTTCTCTTTCGGATGCTCTCCCGGTAGAAGGTCTCCATCAGTTCCCCGTTCCGGGGATAGTTGTCCTCGATATTGTCGATGGCGCGCCCGAGGATGACGTAAGGGTCCTGGGCATAGACTATGGCTTCCTGCAGGGTGAGGGGAGCGCTCTGCATGCGGAGGTTGAGGGCCTTGTCGGAGAGGTAGTCCTCTTCGCTTATGCGACGGCTCAGGGAGACGTAGCCAATGTGGCTGAGGGTTATCTCCTGGATGGGGGAGGGAGTCTTCAGGACGAAGTATCCGTCCTGGTTGGTGACGGTGAAATGGCTTCCGCCGGCGGAGCCGACGTTGACAAAGGCGATGGGCTTCCCGGTGGCTTCGTCCTTGACAATCCCGCTGATGTTGTATTCCAGCGGTGCCTGGACGGGCTGGGTGCGCAGGGTGTCCCCCTGGGAGAGTGGCGTGGAGGGATCCGGCGGGGGAGTCTGTCCCCTCGCAGGGAACGGGGAGACAATAAGGAGAACAGACACGATGACTGTGGGCAGGGCCACGGTAAACAACTGCTTTATAAAGGCGTTTTTCATAGAATGACGGATTGGATTTGTCCGACCTTTTCCCGGTCGTAGGGAGCGCGAAGGCGTATGTAGTTTTCACTGTAGCCTTCCATCATCCCTTCCCTGCGGGTGCTTTCCCACAGGACCCGGGACGGAAGGCCATGGTTTCTTTGTATGAAGTCTTGACTGAGGGTCCGGCATAGTTCCTCCAGGCGGGCGACCCTTTCCGTCTTTATTGAGTCCTGGACCTGATTGGGCATCCCGGCGGCACGGGTCCCGGGACGCGGGGAGAAGGGGAAGAGATGGATGAAAGCGGGACGGATTTCATCGCGGAGGAAGTCGTAGCTACGCTGGAAGAGAGCATCGCTTTCCCCCGGGAGCCCCGCTATCACGTCAATCCCGAAGAACACTTCCTGCCTTCCCGCTCTTTCCATCCTCTGCCTTATCCGGCTGATCCTGGAAGAGAAGAGGGCGGTGTCGTACCGTCTTCCCATGCTGCGCAGTATCTCGTCGCTTCCGCTTTGCAGCGGAATGTGGAAGTGGGGCATGAACTTGGGGCTGTCGGCGCACAGGTCGATGATGTCATCCGTGAGAAGGTTCGGTTCAATCGAGGATATCCTGTATCTTTCAATCCCCTCCACCTTGTCAAGGGACTGCAGGAGCGATAGGAAGCTTTCTCCGGAACTTTTCCCGAAGTCCCCCGTGTTCACCCCCGTGAGAACTATTTCCTTGATGCCCTCAGAGGCGATTTCCCCGGCCTGGGCTACCAGCTCAGCGATGGGACGGTTACGGCTTCGGCCCCTGGCGAAGGGAACTGTGCAGTAGGCGCAGAAGTTGTCGCATCCGTCCTGAACCTTCAGGAACGACCTTGTCCTGTCCCCGGAGGAGTAGGCGAGGGATGTCTCTTTGTAAGGCGAGGGGTCGGTAATGACTTTGACGGGGGAAGAACTCCCGCCCACAAGTTCCAGGACCCTCTGTGGCAGGGTGCTTTTCTCGGTCGCACCCAGGACCAGGCTCACTCCCTCCAGCGCCCCCACTTCGTCCTTTCTTATCTGGGCGTAGCATCCGGTGACCACGATCTTGGCATCGGGGTTCTTCCTGTGGCAGCGGCGGATAATGTTGCGGCATTTGTTCTCGGAGTGGGTGGTGACCGCACAGGTGTTCACCAGATACAGGTCGGCCTCCCCGTCCCCACTGACCTCCTGGAACCCTTCTTCCTTCAGAAGGGCCCTCCGGTAAGTGGAAGTCTCCGCAAAATTAAGCTTGCAGCCAAGTGTCAGGAACGCTATCCTCATGGGTGATGGAGTGGATGGGTGAGTTGTTTATAGTTGTCAATCTGTCATTTATGCAAGGAGAAGGAATACGCAAGGTCTCTTTCCTATGGTGGGAGGGTTCTTTTTCCATTCTCCTACCATCCTCGTTCGGATGAACGAGGATGGAAGGGTGATGTCTGCAGCTATGCAGACCCTTGTCGAGGGACGGCAGACCTGCAGTATGTCTTGTAGGAGCGCATCGTTCCGGTAGGGGGTCTCTATGAGAATCTGGGTCTGCGAGAGTTGGGCGGATGTCTTCTCGAGGGAGCGGATCTCATTTTTCCTCTCCTCGCTCTTTGCGCTCAGATATCCCCTGAAAGCGAAACTCTGTCCGTTGAGGCCCGAACTCATCAGTGCCATCATAAGGGAGGAGGGACCGCTCAGTGGAACCACTTCGATCCCGACCCTGTGGCACTGTTCCACAAGAAGGGCCCCGGGGTCCGCCACGGCGGGAAGCCCCGCTTCGGAAAGGAGCCCCACATCCGTGCCTCCCGAGAATAGTTCCAGGAGGGAGGGTACGTCCGAGGGGGAAGTGTGTTCATTGAGCTGGTGGAACTCCAGTTCCCCGATATGCCCCTTCAGCCCCGCTGCGGAGAGGAACCTCCTGGCAGTCCTCACTTCCTCGACGACAAATACATGGAGGGTGGGAAGAAGACTTAGGACAGAAGAAGGCAGCACCTGCTCGGGGGGATAGTCCCCGAGGGGAGTCGGGATGAGATATAGCTTGCCGAACCCTTTGGCACCCTCGCCCTTGGGAATGGAAGCTATGGGAGGGTATGAACTCATGTACTTAGGATTACTTTATCTTGAAAGTCTTCTTGCTCTGGGGGTTCGTGGCCTTTTCAAGCTCGAGGTCCTTTCTCTTTTTCTTGCTTGTGAAAAGTTCCTTGAAGGTGTCGAACTGGCGCTGGTAAGCCACTCCAAGTCCGTTCCTCTGGGAGTTGTCGAGGTAGTTGGTGTACTGGTCAGCGGAGTGGGAGAACAGTTTGAACAATATGCTGTTCCAGCGGTATTCCGCATCTATGTCACCTGCGATGGCTCTGTTTCCCGAAGTCCCTGCGTACTTGTTCCCGAAGTTTCCGTTGACGGTGAGCTTGTTATCCAGGAAACTCACCGATGCCCCCACGTCGAACACATCGTTCCCGTTCAAGGAGGACCGGTATCCCAAGGTCATGTCAACAGGTATGTCTATGTACTGCAGGATGTTCGTGATTTGCCTGGCCATAAGGTCGGATAGGGTGGAGTCCAGGAATGAGGAGTCGTTGGAGATCCCGGACTGCTCGTCGGGCATGAACCCTCCGGTGAGAAGCAGCGCGAGGAACTGCCTCTGGGACTGTTCCGGTGTGCTGAGGGCCAGTTCCACCTTGGCCTGGGTCAGGGGATCCAGGTCCGGGACCCTCACCGAGGGGGTTATCTCGGGATTGGAGAGCTTCCCGGAAATCCCCAGGTCGCAGAAGACGGTCCTTCGGGACATGGCGGTGGAGTCCGATATGAGCGTGCCTATCATGGCCTTGGTCCGGTAGCTGGCGGTTATGTTGAGGTCCGACTGCATGACGTCACCGGCAAAGTTTATGCTGCTGCCTTCATTTATCTCAAAATCCCTGTAGGCGATGTTCATGGCATTTATGTGGACATTGCCGGATGAGAGGGTGAAGGACCCTCCGAGGGCGAAGGTGTTGTCCGGGGTCGTCAGGTCCAGGGAAATCCTTCCGTTGCCCTTGCCACGCATCTGTGTCCCGCTTTCCTGGTCTATGTCCACGAATGCCTCCACGCCGTCGTTCACGTTGGCGGAGACGCGTAGCGTCACCTTGCCTGTGGATTTGGTCGTTTTCTCTATTTTGCTCAGCATCATTTCATAGGGGTCGTCATACACCACCGGGACCACCTCTTCCTTGAAAGTCAGCAGCTGGGTGGAGGGGTTGGTGACGTTCTGGGTCAGGGCCAGGTGGAAGTCCCCTTCTTTCTCGGTCTGTATGTCTACGTCTACGGCCAGGTCCTCGAGAGGACCTTTGACCCCAAGTTCACCGCTGATATACATGGTCCCGTAGAAAGGCTGCCCCTCGTCGGGTCCCAGGCCGAGGACCTGCATCTCCGATATGCGGGCACCAATGTTCATGGTGATGTTCTGCATGTGGTCCCACTCGACCCCTCCCTTGATGGTCCCTCCGTTGCCCTGGGGATCGGTTATTTTCACATCCTTGAGGACCACGCCCTCAGGGGACATGGACAGGGGACCGCTCAGACGGTAGGGGACATTGTTGAGGGCTACGGTGAAATGACCGTCGTCAAGGCGGAGATTGTCGCTACGGGTGGATAGCCTGTCGAAGGGACCCCCCAGGAGCAAGTCCCCGGAGATTTGTCCTCCGAAGTCGGACAAGAGGTCCGCCAGGATGGGCTTTATGAACCCTATCTCGAAACGGTCCAGGTGTACGTTCCCGTCAAGGGAGCCGCTCTCTGTGTCGACGGTTGCTCCTGCCAGGATGCTGTCCCTTGAGAGGGAGTCCCTGCAGGCGATGTTCACATGGATACCATCCTTGCTGAGGTTTTCGCTCTCGGCCCCGACGCTTATGTCCCCGATCACTGCCCCGCCAAGCGAGGCATCCTTGCAAGTGAGGTCCAGGCTCAGTCCCGGTCCTGCTCCTTCCCCGGTGTGGGAGATGAGTTTCCCGTCAGCCCAGAGGAAGCCTCCCAGGGGGGAAGGCAGTTCCACGAACTCGTTCAATATGTCCAGGTCTATGCCGGAGGCGACAAGGGAGAGGGCCTCTCCTTCCTTGTCGTTCGAGAGCACTCCGTCCACCCTCAGGGACTGCCCGCCGGCCATTTTCAGCAGGAGGTCCCTTACGCTTAGGTCTCCCTCTTTGAATGAGATGGCATTGGAGGAGAGGGTCATGTCGGAACCCCGCAGGGTGATCTCGGAGGGTATGATCTTCCCGCCCAGGACCAGGGAGTCCTTGTGGTCCCTGGAAATGAGCCCCTCGATCTTCAGGTCCCCCTTCGAGGGGTTGGCGGA
The DNA here is from genome assembly GCA_905235445.1 of uncultured Bacteroidales bacterium. Taxonomy (GTDB): domain Bacteria; phylum Bacteroidota; class Bacteroidia; order Bacteroidales; family UBA932; genus Cryptobacteroides. The sequence continues at coordinate 31,870 of CAJOLJ010000011.1, read as the reverse complement.
CTTATTGTCGAATGCCAGCTGTATGTGGGGGGCGTCATGTTGTGAGGAGAAGCTTAGCGACGGGTTCTTCAGTGTCACACTCTGCACCGCAATGGAGTCTGCGTCCGCCCCAAGGGACAGAGCCCCGTCCTGGTTGTTCACCGACACTTCAAGGCCGCGGATGTTGTCCTTGCCGAGGGCGATGATCTTGGACTTAAGGTTCATGCTCAGTTCTCCCTCGGGGGAGATCTCCCCGTCAAGGGCGGTCCCCGAGGAGATATACGCTCCGGGAAGCAGTGCGGCGAAGACGGGCTCGGGGTCAAGCACGGTAGCCTTCAGGGTGTAGCTGGTGCCGCTGAAGACCTTTTCCTCGACGGAGTCCGAGTGGAGTGACGGAAGATGCCGGTCGATGCTTACCGCAATGAGGTCGTCCACGAACTTCATGGGGTCCCCGTTGCCCTGGAAGGACAGCTCCGCAAGGGATGATTCCAGGCGCACTCGCCCACCCGTCGGGGTGGTCCTTGTAGATATCTTTATGGGATCCAGGTCATACTCACCTTGGGTGGTCCCCAGGTGAGTGCCTGAAAACTGTATGAAAGAACTGCCGAAGGTGTTTTCCCCGTAGGGGGGACTGGGGGTGGCTGAACCGGACGGATGGGTGCGCAGCTCTCCTGCGATCTCCATGTTGGACACCTCCAGGATATCGGACGCCCCCTTGTACAGGCCAAGCGCCACAAGGTCCGCATATACAAGTTTCCCTCCCACCTTGGCGAAGAAGTTCCCGGTGTCCTTGGACGGGCTGGCCTCTCCCTGGAGGATGAACCCGAGGTTGGGATCGGATGCGGTCAGGTTGGCCTTGAGGGCACCGTCGGAGAATACTCCGCTGGCCCTCAGATGCCTGAAGTCATAGCCTATGGCACTTACGCTCCTAACCAGTATGGAATCAAGGACCACCGAAGGAGTGCCTCCTCCCTGCGGGATGGAGGCCGAGAGGTCGGCCGTGAAGGATGCCGCCCCGAGGGCATCGGTGGAAAGTATCCTGCCGAGGTCCAGGTTGGTCCCGGTGATGATTCCGTCCAGACTCAGTGGCATCCACAGGGCCTTCATCACGTCGGAGATGTTCATGTTCACCTGCACCTCCCCGAGCATTCCCCCGGAGTCCACTCCAATCGCTAGGTCCAGGGAACTGAGGGGCCCCTTGACATTCCCGGAGGCAGTGAAATTCGCCCATGGGACCATGGTCCCGAGGTCCACGCTCACTCCGTTGGACCACATCTCTATGAATCGGGACAGGGAAGGGGTGGTGAAATCGATATTCTCGATGTCTATGTCAATCCCGATTCTTTCGGGGTCCGTGAGGTCCAGCAGTTTTCCCTTGGCCTTGACTCGGATGTCATTGTCGGGGGAGGTATATGAAATGTCCTTGATGTCCATTTCCTGCAGGGTGCCCTTCAATTTTCCCGATACGACCCCGTGGAAAGTGGAGGTCCAGAGCTCAGGGGCGAAGAAAGACGCAGTCTTGATGCTGAAGTCGGAAGGCTGGAGGTCAGCCAGGATGGTGACTTCCTGCTCGAATCTGGCCAAGGCAGTGATGTCATCGAAGAGAATCCCGAAATCGGATAGCCTCATGTCGGAATAGTCATCCCTCACTCTCATATTCGTGAGGTGGGCCCCGTCCTCGTCAATTGTCAGTTTGCCGGAGAGCTCCCTCAGGTTCAGCCCGCTTCTCTCCCTGCCCTGGAGGTTGTCCAGTTTGGCGGTGATCCTCTTTCCTTTCACATTGAGGCTCCTGCCCGTGAGATTCACGTCATGCACCTCTATGGCGGAGGTGTTCATCATCCGGGGCTTTTCCGGCAGCGGACGGACCATGTCCAGGTACCTTACCCTGAAATCCTGTATCCTGAAGTTGGAAATCTTGACATCAAGGGAAGACAGAAAGCCGGCGTCCTTTTCCTCAGGGGGAGGAATGAGCAGGTCGGAAAGGACTCTCGTTATGTTTATCATGCTGTCCGGTTCGGTCACCACCGCGACCGCTCCGTGCTCCAGGCTTACTTCCCTCAGGTGTATGGCCCTCAGGGAGAGGAGGCTTCCGAGGACCAGCTGGGCCTTGAGGTATTTTGCCTGGAGGATGGTGTCCTGGGGTCCCAGGGCGTTCTCCTGCCCCGGGTCGCAGTAGGGGGTGCGGTCCACAATGAGGATGTCCTTGAGCAGGACATAGTCGAATGGACGGATATGGACTTTCCCCACGGACACGTCCGCCTGGATCTTCTCCTGGAGGGCATTCAGGACCTTCTGTGTTATATAGGTCTGGGCCCGGGGACTTTGCACAACCACCATGGCCCCCATGACGAGGGTCATAATGAGCAGGAGTGTCCATCCCAGTATCCGGAAAAATTTATTCATTGTCTTCTGTGCGGTCCCAGCCAAGTGGCGGGAGCCCCTTTAATCCAACTTACAAAATTAATAAATTTTGTGCATTCCTAAAATAAAAATCCGCCAGGGGACAAGGGGGCTCCCGCCCCGGGGGGACTCCAGTTTGCATCACAAGCGAATCTCCTCTCTTCCCGATACTCAACACAAGGAAAAAAGCACTATCTTTGCGGCGCATTTTTCAAGTTCTATGGCATACATCATCCTCGGAATAGAGTCATCCTGTGACGACACCAGCGCAGCCGTTGTTGCCGACCGTGTCCTGCTCTCCAATGTGATAGCAAGCCAGCAGGTCCACAGGGATTTCGGCGGGGTAGTCCCCGAACTGGCCTCCAGGGCCCATGAGAAGAATATAGTGCCGGTGGTAAGCGAGGCCCTCAGGCGTGCCGGCGTGAAGGGGGAGGACCTTAGCGCTGTCGCCTTCACCAGAGGCCCCGGACTCCTGGGTTCCCTTCTGGTCGGTACATCCTTCGCCAAGGCTTTCGCCCTGTCCCTCGACAAGCCCCTTGTCATGGTAAATCACCTTCAGGGCCACATACTCGCAAATTTCATCCAGCAGGAGGGAAAGGCTCCCGACGACCCCTATTTCCCGTTCCTCTGCCTTTTGGTGTCGGGTGGCAACTCCCAGATTGTGAAAGTGAATTCCCCGCTTGATTTCGAGATTATCGGCCAGACCATAGACGATGCCGTCGGGGAGGCTTTCGACAAGTGCTCCAAGATGATGGGACTCGGTTATCCCGGCGGTCCGATAATAGACCGCCTCGCCCGTGAGGGCAACCCCGAGGCCTTCTCTTTCGCGAAACCCCACATCCCGGGGCTGGACTATTCGTTCTCGGGGGTCAAGACGTCCCTTCTGTACTTTGTGCGCGACGAGATGAAAAAGGACCCTCTTTTCATTGAGAAGAACAAGGAGGATATCTGCGCCTCGTTCCAGAAGACGCTCATCGATATCCTGATGGATAAACTCATCAAGGCCTCCCGCCAGACCGGCATCCGGGAAATCGCCATCGGCGGGGGAGTGTCGGCCAATAGCGGCCTGAGGGAGAGGATTCTCCGTGAAGGGGAAAGAAGGCACTGGAAGACCCATCTTCCCGAGTTCAAGTTCACAACCGACAATGCTGCCATGATAGCCATAGCAGGGTACTATCATTTCCTTGCGGGGGAAAGGACCCCGCTTACGGTAGCTCCCGTCTCCCGCATGGCGGATTTCTGAAAAACAAACAATAAATTACCTACACAACCCCATACCCTTTCCACTTTCCATGAAATCCTTTGAATTCACGACCCCGGTAGGACGGGAACCCCGTCTTGACGATATCCGCAAGGCGGCGGGCGAGAATCTGCACCTGCGCCGTTTCGCAGCCATCAATGTCATTGACCCCACCAAGCCCTATATCCCCACTTTCGCCAAGGCCGATGCCATATGCCGCATTTCCAGAAGGTCGGTCGATGCCCGTGGCGGGGACCTGAAGACCGTCTACAGGATAGACGCTTACATGCCCTGGGAGAACTACAGGGAGTATGAGGTGGCCCCCTATCAGGATGTCCATGGGGCGAGGAAGGTGGCGGTTGTGGGCAGCGGTCCCGCAGGTATGTTCGCCGCCCTGAAGCTCCTGACCCTGGGACTGTGTCCCGTGATACTGGAAAGGGGTAAGGACGTGCATGCCCGCAAGACGGACATGGCCCGTCTCTCCAGGACGGGGGTTGTAAACCCCGATTCCAACTACTGCTACGGAGAGGGCGGGGCAGGGACCTTCTCCGACGGGAAACTCTACACACGCTCCACCAAGAGGGGGGACGTCCGTGAAGTGCTGTACCAGTTCGTCTCCTTCGGCGCCGATCCCTCCATCCTCATAGATGCCCATCCCCACATCGGCACGGACAAGCTTCCCCGTGTCGTGGAGAACATCCGCTCGGCCATAGTGGAGCACGGAGGGGAGTATCATTTCGGGAAAAGGGTCGACGATATCCAGAGGAAAGAGGACGGAACCTTCGTCCTTCGGGCAAGGGACCTGGACGTGGCCGATGAAAAGGAGCCCGGGGCATGGACAGAGTACAGTGCGGATGCCGTGATACTTGCCACGGGACACTCCGCCCGTGACATCTACGAGATGATCCAGCGCAAGGGCTGGCCCCTGGAGGCCAAGGGCTTCGCCCTGGGCGTGAGGGTGGAACACCCCCAGTCGCTGATAAATAGTATCCGTTACCGCGGCCGCTGGGAGGAGGGTCTGCCGAGTGCGGAGTATTCCTTCACAGAGCAGGTAGAGGACTCCCTGGGAGTGCAGAGGGGAGTGTTCTCTTTCTGCATGTGTCCCGGCGGAATCCTCGTCCCCTCGGCAACCGAGGAGGGGACGGTGGTGCTCAACGGTATGTCCAATTCCTCCCGCAACTCCAAGTGGGCCAATGCCGGGGTAGTGGTATCCATCGAGCCCGAGGACGTTCCCGAGCAGTACAGGGACCAGGGAGCGTTCTCCCTCCTGAACTTCCAGCACGACGTGGAAAAGAAGATGTACGACTGGACTGTGTCGCAAAGGACCGAGGGGGAAGGTGCCCCCAACCTTCTTCGCGCCCCGGCACAGAGGATGGTGGACTTCTGCGAGGGCCAGCTCTCCGAGGACCTTCCCGAGACTTCCTACAGGCCGGGAGCGGTATCCGCTCCGCTTCACGAGCTTCTTCCCCCGATGGTGGTCGAAAGGCTCCAGCAGGCCTTCCCGGCAGTAAACCTTCACGGTATGAGGGGATACTACACAAATGATGCGCTACTCCTCGGAGTCGAGAGCAGGACCTCCTCCCCCGTGAGAATCCCCAGGAATGCGGATTCGCTGCAGCTGGAGAGCGTCCCGGGGCTTTTCCCCTGCGGGGAGGGTGCCGGTTATTCAGGCGGGATAGTATCCTCCGCCATTGACGGGATCAACTGCGCAGAGGCTGCCCTCAGGTACATTTTCCCCGAGAGGTTCCCTTCCCGGGACGATGACCCGGAGGGAGAGGATCCATTCAAGGACTCGTAGGATTTTTCCTGTAAATAATTGAAAACCAATATTACGTCCCCGGAAGGAGCCCTCCTGCCCGGGGATGCTTTTTTGTCATAATCGCACTTTTGGGGCCACAGGGGTTGCTTTTTCATAAATAATTCCTACATTTGAAACGATTTATCCGCTGCCACACTCCGGATAAGTCCCCTTAGACCGATCCACTTTTTTATGCAGTACAAACGTTTAGATATCCACTACACCGAGTATTCATCCCTGGGGGAACTCCCTGAGAGGGACAGGATTCTGTGTGAGGAAGCCATCAAGGCCCAGAAGAGTTCCTATGCTCCCTATTCGAAGTTCAATGTGGGGGCCGCAGTCCTTCTGGAGGACGGGACCATTGTACGCGGCTCGAACCAGGAGAATGCGGCATCCCCGAGCGGGCTTTGCGCCGAGCGTACGGCCCTCTTTGCCGCAGGTGTCCTTCATCCCGGTGTCCCGATGCTGAGCCTCGCCATTGTGGGGGGACCCGATTACGGGATGTGCTCCTCTCCTGCGACTCCCTGCGGAGGATGCCGCCAGGTCATGGCTGAATACCAGAAAATCAGCAAGCGCCCCCTCTCCATCATAATGATAGGGAAGGATGCCATCTGGAAGTTCGATAGCGTCGACGACGTGCTGCCACTCATTTTTGACAGTATTTGACTTTTCGGGCAGGTCTGACATAGACTGCCGCACAATCACAATTGACACACATTGAGTATGCCATCCCCGGGAAGTGATTTTCAGGGGATGGTGATTTTTTTTATTTGCGGGCAGGGGCGATTCCAAGGATTGTTTAGTACCTTTGCACTATGCAATACGGCATAAGATACATACTTCCCTACATTGTCCTCGTCACATACTGTGTGATGTGCGCCTGTTATTTGCTCTTTTCCAAGCGCAATGCCTTCGGTAAGGGGGTCCTTCCCGACCAGAGACTGCGCCGCGAGGGAGGCTGGGTCTTTGCTGTATCCACAATCATTTACATTCTCAACGTACCGCTTCTTTTCGTCAAGGACATTACCACGATACAGATGGTATCGGTCGCCATGGATGTCGCGGTAGCCTTCCCCTTTCCGTACCGTTTCATGCTCATCCTCCTTCAGGACAGGAAGCGTTGGAACTGGAGGGTCTGGGTGGTGACAGCACTTCTGGGGGGTGTCCCCCTGGCAGGGTGGCTTATTTGGCGAAATCCCTGGTGGCCGACGGTATTGTTCGTGGCGCTGTTTGTCGAGAGCGTCGCTTTCGTCGCAATCTACATAAGGGCGTGGATGGAATACCGGACCTTCCTGATGGACAACTATGCCGATCTCGAGCGCAAGGAGGTGACCTGGAGCCTCATAATGCTGGGCATGGTCATAGTCACGGTCCTGAGCTATTTCATCCAATGGAAACAGTTCGTGAACAGTCCCTCGTGGGGTATGGAATATTTCTTCCCCACTGCGGAAATCGCTTTAATCACATTCATTGCCTGGAGGATAGACCAGCAACTTGTTCTCTCCCCGGTCCCGGAAACCAAGGTCGAGTCAGTCCAGGAGCCGGAGAGGGCTGACGAAGGCGATTTGATAGTGAAAAGGATGGAGGTCCTGCTCAAGAAGAACTGCGAGGCCACCGGTCTTTACCGTCAGAATGAACTGACCCTTGCCGCCCTTGCCATGGCCTGCGGGACAAACAGGAGCTACCTTGGGAAGTATTTTGCCGCCAACGGATTGAACTACAATACCTACATAAACGGCCTGCGCATCGAGTATTTCAAGAAAGCCCTGCTGGAGTCGTACACTTCAGCCCCTTCTGAGAGGCCGACTGTCGCTGAACTTGCAGAGCAAAGCGGCTTCAACAGCTATCCCACATTCTACCGTGCCTTCCGCGCCCACACCGGCAGAACGGTGCGTGAGTGGCTCTCGGACAATAAGCTGCACGTAGAGCAGGACGCCTCCTCCGCATGTGGTGAATTATAGTAAGCTCTACTGTATTAGCGCTCCCTCAAGAAGTCCATATGCCTTTTCCAGGATGCTCCTGGGGCATCCGACATTGAGCCTCATGAACCCCGCCCCTTCCCGTCCGAACATCTCCCCGTCATTGAGGGCGAGGTGGGCTTTGTTCACGAAGAGGTCAAGGAGTTTGTCGTGGTCCAGTCCCAACCCCCTGCAGTCAAGCCACACGAGGTAGGATGCCTCGGGACGGAGGACTTTTATCCCGGGGATTCTCTCCCTGAAGAACTTTTCCGTGAAAAGGATGTTCCCCTCGATGTATGAGAGCATCTGCCTTCTCCACTCCTTGCCCCCTGTGGAGTAGGCCGCCATCGTGGCGACGGGGGCGAAGATTGTCGGGGAATCCATTTCCATGGCCTTGAGGTAGGAGTGGAACTTCCCCCTGAGGCCGTCGTCGGGAATGATGGAATATGAGGACACTACTCCCGCTATGTTGAAAGTCTTGGTGGGTGCCATGAAGGTGATGCTGCCGGAAGCGGCCTCCTCGCTTACGGTGGCATACGGGATGTGAGGGCGCCCCCAAAGGGCCATCTCGCAGTGTATCTCATCCGATATCACAAGGACACCGTTCCTGTGGCAGATGCTTGCCACCCTCCGTAGGGTGTCCCCGTCCCACATGGTGCCAGAGGGGTTGTGGGGATTGCTCAGGATTAGCACTTTGCACCGGGGGTCGGATGTCACGGAGTCCAGGTTGTCGAAATCCATCCGGTACAGGCCATTCTCCTCATCGAGGATGAGGGGGTTGTACACGACCTCCCTGCCAAGCCCCTGGGGGACCAGCCTGAAGGGATGGTACACGGGACTCTGGATGCAGACCCTTGCATCCTTGGGGGTGAGGGCGTCTATGACAAGGGCTATGCCCTTGACTATCCCTGGAATGTAGCTTAGCCATTCCTTCCGGACCTGCCAGTGGTGGATGTCCTTCACCCAGTCCATGATCGCCTGGGGGTACTCCTGAGGGATCATGGTGTATCCAAGGACAGGATGGCGGAGCCGGTCCTGGAGGGCGTCGATTATGAAGGGAGGTGTCTCGAAATCCATGTCGGCTACCCACAGCGGGATGAGGTCCGCCCGTCCGAAGACACCCTTCAGGGCTCCTGTCTTCACACAGTTGGAGGTGCTGCGGTCAATTATCTTGTCGAAATCGTATTGTACGGATGTGCTTTTCGGAGTATCCTTCATGGCTTGGGATGGGTGGGTGATGAAAAAAAGGCTGCGCATGCCCCCGAGGGGGGTTGCAGGGCAAAGTTAACGCATTTTTGGAAGAGAAAGGTCCCTTCCGTGGCGAAGTCCGCACCCCAGGAAAAGGAAAATGAAAATGCATGCGTTTTTGCAAATCATAAAAAATGACTTATCTTTGCAACGGGAAAGTCGTACACGACCAGCTCCCTCTGAACTCCCCCAGGACAGGAATGTAGCAAGGGTAGGAGGTCGTAGCGGTGCGATGTGCTAAGCTTTCCCTTTTTTCGTTAGGGATTCCTTGGTTTTTACATGGTATAGTACAGAAAAGGACGATGAAGGTCTGCGTTGGACTCAGCGGTGGAGTGGATTCCAGTGTGGCTGCTTATCTACTTAAGCAGCAGGGTTATGATGTCTTTGCCATGTTCATGCAGAACTGGCACGATGCCGACTCCACCCTTCACGGGGACTGCGAATGGGAGGAGGACCGCTTCATCGCGGAGATGGTGGCAAGGAAGATAGGTATCCCGTTTTATTTCGTGGATCTCACCGAGCAGTACCGCCAGAGGGTCGTCGACTACATGTTCGACGAGTACTCCAAGGGGCGCACTCCCAATCCCGATGTCCTGTGCAACCGGGAGATCAAGTTCGCCGCATTCTGGGAAGTGGCAAGGAAGATGGGGGCCGACATGGTGGCTACGGGTCACTATTGCAGGAAGGAGACCCTGACCCTTCCCTCCGGTGAGACCATCTACCGCATCCTCGAGGGGGTGGACCCCGGCAAGGACCAGAGTTACTTCCTTTGTCAGCTGACCCAGGAGCAACTGTCCACCGCGATGTTCCCCATCGGGCACATGACCAAGCCCGAGGTCAGGGCACTGGCCCACGAGGCGGATTTGCCGAGTGCGGACAAGAAGGACTCGCAGGGAATCTGCTTCGTCGGGAAAGTGGATCTTCCCACTTTCCTCCAGCAGAAGCTGAAGGGGAGAAAGGGTGACGTGATAGAGGTGTATCCTTCATTCTACGAAGATAGCGAGCAGTACCGAAGGGACAGGGAGATAGTGTCCCGCCTCTGTTCTGACTCCACTCCGGTAATGATTACAGAGTACATCTCCGAGGACAAGGGCGGTTCCGCACCCCGGAAAATGAACACATATCCTCTCCATAAGGTGGCAGCCGTCCCGGACGAGGATCTCCTGTACCTAAGCCGCCAGATGGACTATTCTTCCATCAAGTTCGAGACCGAGACCTACAAGAGCGGGAAGCATCATGTCCGACGGATCCGCTACAAGGACAATCCCTACGCCAAGATAGTGGGGGAGCACGGCGGGGCGCAGTTCTACACCATAGGACAGAGAAAGGGCCTGGATATAGGAGGGCACAAGGACTCGATCTTCGTTATCGGCAACGATATCGAGAGGAACATCATCTATGTCGGTGAGGGTCACCGTCATGAGGGCCTGTCGAGACTGTGCCTCGTGGTGGACCGCCGCGAGGTCCACTGGATAAGGCCCGACCTGGAAATGAAGGTCGGGGAAATAAGGCCCTACCGAGTCCGCATCCGTTACCGCCAGCCCCTTCAGGACGCCCTTCTGATAATGAGGGAGTGCGGCCTGTTCATCCTTTTCAACGCTCCCCAGCGGGGAATCACCCCGGGACAGTTCGCGGTCTGGTATGACGGGGAGGAGATGCTGGGAAGCGGGGTCATCTGATTGGACTCTTCCCCTCTGTAAAAATCCATTTTGTGCTGAAAAAGGAAATTTTACTGCCCTTTTTTCATATTTTCGTCATGGAATCCGTAATTTTACGCTCGCATTGGGGTCGCCCAATTCTGTTTCACACACACAACACGCACTAAAACCTATGTACACATTGCTTAAAGGGGCCAGGATTTATGATGGCACCGCCTCGGACCCGTTTGTGGGGGACGTCCTCATCAAGGATGACCGCATAGAAAAAGTAGCCCCCTCGATCGAACTTCCTTCACCTTCGGACGTCAAGGTAATCGACCTTGCCGGGAAGAGTGTCAGCGCCGGTTTCGTGGACGGGCATTCCCACAATGACTGGTTCGCTTTCCGTCCCGATGCAGTCAAATACTTCGAACCCTTCATCCGCCAGGGCATAACCACTTTCATCACCGGAAACTGCGGACTCTCCGCAACCGGTTTCGACCCGGAAACGAAGTATCCGGAGGTGGTCGGAGGAGGCCTTTTCGGCTATCATAATCCTCTGTGCGGGATGTTTCCCACGGTGGAGTCATTCTTCGAGAGGATTGACCGTAACACCCCGGCCAACATCGCTGTCCTTGTAGGCCACTGTACCGCAAGGGCGGGAGTTGTAGGCGACGTGGCTAGGCTCCTCACCCCCGAGGAGAATGCAAAGATGCTTTCCGACATGGAACTGGGCCTTAAGCAGGGGGCCTGCGGACTGTCCCTCGGGCTTATGTACGTTCCCGGCAAATACTCCGACGTGGAGGAACTGAAGGGGGTGGCCCGCCTCTGCGAGAAATATGACCGTCCCATGACTGTCCATCCCAGGGCCGAGTCTGCCGTATCGATGGATTATCCTCTTCTTGGAAGGCCGCACATCCTGCGTGCCATGGATGAACTGGTCGAGGTCGTGAAGGGAACCAGGACGAAACTACAGTACTCCCATGCCATCTTCGTGGGACGGAGCACTTTCAAGTGCAAAGATGAACTTCACGGGATGATTCGGGGGCTACGTGACCAGGGAGTGGATGCGATGTACGACATCTACAATGAGTGCCTGGGTGTGTCGGTCATTACGGTGATTCTTCCCGCCTGGTACCAGAGCCTGTCCCCGAAGGAGAAGAGGTCCCCGTGGAACAAGTTCCGCCTGGACATCCTGACCAGGGCCACCATAATGCTGCTCGGGTTCGGATGGAAGGATATAGTGATAGCATACGTGGGGGAGGGCAACGAGAAGTGGGAAGGAAAGACCGTCTACGAGGTTGCGAAGGAAATGGGCAAGAGTTGCCTGGATGCCTACCTCGACCTGTGCGAGATGTCCGACTTCAAGGGCAGGGTCAATATGGGTCCCTATTCCACGGCGGATATCCTTTCGTGGCAGATGAAGGACGACCTCTCCCTCTATATGACCGATGCCTGGGTCGAGGACCACGGAATCCAGAACCCCGCAATCTATGACTGCTTCCCGAAGTTCCTTCGTGACAGCCTCCTCGGCAGGGGAGCCTCAATGCCGGTTACCATCAGGAAAATGACCGGCGCCACGGTGGACCGTTTCTCCATCAAGGATAGGGGCTACCTCAAGGAAGGATATTATGCCGATATCACTGTCTTCGATGAGAAGGCCCTCAGGGAGGGCACCCCGGACCGGACCAGTTCATTCGGGATTGACAAGGTGTTCATAAACGGGAGACTTGTCCTTGACGGAGAGACCCTCTATGAGGATGCGCTCCGAACAAGCGGAAGGGCAGTGAGGGTCGGAGTGTAACCGGACACGGATAATCAGCATGCCAAAGAAAGGGGACGGCCCCTCCATCGGAGATGATGGGGGAGCCGTTCTCAAGTTTTACCGTCCTTCGGACTAAAGGATGTCCATCAGTTCGTCCAGGCTCATGCCGTAGAGGCGCTTGATGGCCTTGTTCAGGCCGCTTTCCTTGTCGAAGCCGCAAAGCTGGGCGATTTCCGCTGTGGTGTCCTCCTCCTCGGGTACCCCCTCGCTATTTTTCTTCTCGGAGTTCTTCAGTGCGGTGAGTTTCACGAGGGCTTCATCCACCCTGAAGCGGTCGAGGTACTCGACGATGTCCAAGCCAAGTTCCTTGAAATTGGCTTCTATGGTCCTGCGGTCGATCCCGCTGGCCTCGGACAGTTCATTGCGTCCCGCCGAAGGACGGTGGTGAACCATCGAGACGAGTACGCAATCGTCAATCTTGCGGATAAAGGCACGGAGTTCCCTCTGCCTGTCGGTTTGGACGGGGGCGGGGGTATGCTCCCGGGGAGAGGGGGTGAAATTCACTTCCACGTCGGGAAGCACGCCAAGGGCCTCCTTGTAAGCCTGACGGTAGGCGAGGGTCGTCGCCTGGGTCAGGGCATTCGCATCCTCAAGCTGCTTTTCCAGGGATGCGATCTTGTCGGGTACATCACTGAGCAGGTCCTCTTTCTCGCAGAGCTGATCCCTTAGGAGCAGTTCATTCTTCCGAAGGGCGTTCCTTTCGTCAGTCAGGGCGAAAAGCCTCCTGTTCTTTGCCTTCAGTTGCCTTTTCTGGATAAGGTACTTCACAAGGTATAGGATGAAGAAAAAAAGCGAGAGGGTTGCCAGGACGAACATCAGTATGATGACGCTGTTGTCTACTGTTTCCATTGTATGTGGTGTGTTTTGCGGTTGAACGATAAAGCGGGTGTAAAGATACGAAAGATTGCTGAACAATGGTATCGTACACCAAGTCGATGAGTGGGCGAAACGACGACTTGCAACTGTTTTTCCGGGCAAAGCACTCATGGTACCTTTGCAGTACAAAACAGTGCAGCAATGAAAAGTACCTTTTGTCCCAACCCTCTCTTCATCGGGGATTTCAAGAGATTCCTCGATGAGTTTGACTATTCGGAAGGCTTCGATCCCCTCATACTTGACGAGGACAACCTTCAACAATTCTACAGACTGGAGTATCTCATGCAGAACCTTCAGGTCCAGGGAGTTGACAACTACCGCTCCATCTGGGTCGAGGTTTGCCGGGGAAGCATCGTTGAGTGGTGCACCTTCGAGCAGTACCAAGAAAACGGGCAGGGGAAAACCCGGACGCAGTGGCGTCGTGACTGGAGGATGGAACTTCCTGAACCCGTCATCTGGATGAGGCTCATATCCCGTTGTTACCGTCTGGAACATGTCATTTTCATTGAGGGATATCCTCTCAGGATGACTCTTTCCAATACTTCTTCACCCCACTGTGTCACAGGTGAACCGACACCACTTGACCTAAGCCCCATCCTCTCAAAACTGGGGGACTACCTGGAAGAGGTCGTGTACTGCATAAGGAAGAATCCAGGTAGTTACAATGACTACATCAAGAAACATCTTCCGAAACGTTTCCGCTCGGGCCGCATACTTCGTTCAAAACGGGATGCCCTCCTTCCCGGGGACGACCTTACAGGGAAGTTCCGCTATCCCCAGGAGGCCCTCTCGGTAGCCAGGAGATGCCTTAAAAAGAAGAAGGGCGGGACGTGTCTTGACACCATGACTCTCAGGGACTATATTCACTATTGGAGAGTGGCGTTCCTGGGAATGGACGCTATGGTAAAGGATAGGCAGGACGATACCTCGTGGGCCCAGGGGCGTTCGGACAGGGAGATTTTCGAAAGAAGTCCCAAAGGGAGGGAAATCGAAGGCTATGACCTTGACAGTGAAGAGGATTTCCTGAAATGGGAAAATGAGAACAGTCCCTATCACTGTTTCGACCTCATTTATGTGGGGGTGCATCTCTTCCCGGAGAAGCAAAAAAACGGCAAGTGGACACTCCGTCTTTGCGCTCTTGACAATTTCATTGCCGAGAGCGCCGGTGCGGCAATAGCCCTGGAGAAGGAAGGGGTCCCGTTCATATATCAGGACGCCATGAACGTCGTGGATATCTTCCGCAAGGATGACTACATCGAAATCTACCCCGATTCCCACAGTGCAAGATACGAGGGGATGTCCTATCCTTGGGGTGGCGGTGTGACGAAGAAGATTCTTTCCCAGTTCGATGCGGCCGCCACTTGGTACAGGGAGGAAAGTGTCCTGCCGGTAAGTCCCATCTGTCAGGATGATGAGGACGGATGACAAGGGGAAGCGAGGGCTATTATACAAGAAGGGGATGCCCACTTCAGGCATTCCCTATCTTCCAAAATATCAACTAGTCATTATCTTGATTTTTGGATTTGGTTTTTGTGATATTTAAATATGTATTAAATACTAAACGCCTGATTCTCGGAGGTTATCCTGCTTCAGGAGCGGTTTGCCCGAGTGCGGCAAAGGTGGCGATGCGCCTGTCATTACTGATGATGTCCCTGAGAAGTTCCTCCTCATCGAAACGGGCACTTCAGCCAAATCATGTACTACAGAGTTCCTCTCCAGCGACCACCTCGCATAAGGTCTCTCGAATTTTATTGTAAAATTACAGTGTTTATCGACCGCCTTTCGGCCCGGTTTTTCCGGGTCGAAGGGCGGTGGGAGCGTGGCCCAAGGGGGCAGTCTTCCGATATGTGTATGGGAGAAAAGGCACCCTCGCCATGAGGCGGCGAGGGTGCTTAGGATGGTTTCGTTGTACGGGGATTTCCGGTCTTCCGAGAAGGAGTAGCAGGAGGAATTGTCTATGATGATGCGGTCGAGGTATTGGAAGTTCTCGGTGCAGAGGATACTTATGCTGGCCTCGGAAGCCTTGACCGGGGTGTAAAGTGGAATGGATGAAGGGGGAGGGAGATGGCTAGAGTCACTTCTCACCGCCTGGGGCATCCCCCTCATGGAATTCTCCCCCGTCCTCCTCTTCCTTGGGGTCATCCAAGTCAAAAAGGTCTTCTTCTTTGCTGTCGCCGACAAGGCGAGGGGAGTCGTTGTCGAAGTTGAAGCGGTACTCGTCGGAGTATGCCTCGCCGAATATGGTGTCGAAGAAGTTGTCGAGGTTGTTGATGACAAGGGCCATCGTTACGTTGATTACGGTTGGGTTCACCCCGCCCTCCTCGCAGTTGATGTATGCCTTGGAAATGATTTCCCCGTCGGTGGAATCCATGCAAAGGCAGGCAGTGGTGTTTTCGTAGTTGATGTCGTTGAGGGCTTTGTAGACTTTGTTTCTCCGCTTCTCGGGAATTTTCACGGGCAGGATGGCCAGGATGACGATGAGGTCACGTTCCATGTGCACCCCGATTTTTATCCTCAGGGAGAGATTTTCGGTAAAGAAAGGAAGGGAGAACATTTCGTCCTCTTCGTAGACATCGTATTTGAAGTCATTGTTGTCAAGGGCCTCCTTGACTATCTGCATGAGTGCATTCATCAGCTGTGATTCTTGTGCAGTGTAATTCGGTTGAAATCTCTATGTAGTCTTTCCCCTGCCGGCTCGAAGGATTGACAGGGTCGACGGGCAGTAGTATCCCGCAAGGGATGGGAACAGTGGACCATCGGGGTCCTTATACAACAAAGGCGGGACATTGTCCTGCCTGCGCCATATGTGTTTCAATAGGTTATCATCATCATTAAAAGTCCTTAGTGCGGTAGGGACGATCGGATTCGAACCGATGACCTCTTCAATGTGACTGAAGCGCTCTAAACCAGCTGAGCTACGCCCCTATGTCCCTCTTGAAAGCAGTTTCCGCTTCCCGTTGGGATGGGTTGCGGAAGAAGTAAAGTGCGCGAGATCAGACTCGAACTGACACGCCAGTAATAGGCACTACCTCCTGAGAGTAGCGCGTCTACCAATTTCGCCACTCGCGCATTTCTTTCAATTGGGACGGCAAATTTACGGAACTTTTTTGATTAAACAAGCCTTTTGCCTATTTTTGCTTTTGCTATGGATGATTTTTTTGACACAACCCTTACCCCCTCGGCGCTCTCTTCCCAGGATGCCTCCCTCATGCGTCAGGCCCTCAGGGAAGCTTCCCTGGCCCTCGAGGAGGGGGAGGTCCCAATCGGTGCCGTCGTCTCTTGGAAGGGAAAGGTCATTGGCCGGGGCCACAATATGACAGAAAGGCTTCATGACCCGACCGCCCATGCCGAGATGATAGCCCTTACCGCTGCGACAGAGGCCCTCGGCGGGAAGTACCTGCAGGGCTGCACCCTGTATGTCACGGTGGAACCCTGCCCTATGTGCGCAGGGGCCCTCTCCTGGGCCCAGGTGGAAAGGATAGTGTATGGCTGCCCGGACCCAAGGCGGGGCTATACCCGCTTCACCCCGTCCCTTCTCCATCCGAAGACCTCCACTGCCCTGGCTTCGGGGGAGATAAGCGAGGAGTGTTCCCGCCTTATGCTGGAATTCTTCCGCTCCAAGAGAGGCCCTTCCAAGTAGGGCTCTCCATCCATCTCATTTTCAAGCATATACTTTATCTGCAACTATAATTCACCCATCATGCCTGGAGAGGATTTCAGGATAATATCCGATACCGTGGACGAAAGGGGAGTGCGGCACATAAGCGCCGTCCCTTCCGCCCTCGTATGCTCAGTGCAGATTGATTTTGACCTTGTGGAAGGCCGCATCCATAACCTTAGTTACATTCGGGGCTGCAACGGCAACCTCCAGGCTATCGGAAGACTCCTGGAGGGAATGGAGGTGGGGGAAGTGACAGGGAAGCTTTCCGGTGTGGACTGCAAGTTCAGGGGCACGTCCTGTACGGACCAGCTCTCAAGGATTCTGCGCACCCTTCAGGAGGGCATCTAGAAGCCGCCTTTCCTTATGTTTTCGGCGATGGCCTCGACAAGCCGTCCTCTCGCCTCGACGCTTGCCCATGCGGTGTGGGGAGTGAAGCGAAGTTTTTCCGGGTGGGAGGTGTGAAGAAGGGGATTGTCGGCGGGGACGGGCTCTTTTACGAATACGTCCAGGGCGGCCCCTCCTATGATGTCTTTATCTATGGCCTCGGCAAGGGCGCTCTCGCTCACTATCCCACCCCTTCCCATGTTGATCAGGATCGCATCCTTTTTCATCAGGGAGAGTTCCTTCATCCCGATAAGACCGTTTGTCCTTTCGTTGAGGGGAGCGTGAATGCTTACGACATCGCTCCTTTGAAGCAGTTCCTCAAGGGGGAGGGACGGGTAGTCCTTGCAGTGTGAAGTCCCGGAGGTGGAGAAGTATACGACTTCCATGCCGAAGGAGCGGGCCACTTCGGCCACCCTGTGTCCAATGGTTCCCATGCCTATGATGCCGATGGTCTTTGAGTGCATCTCGATGAAGCGGAGCGTCACGTCGGTGAACAGTCCGCTTGCGGAATAGGTGCCGTCCTTGACCCTGCGGTCAAGGTCGGGACCGTTTCCAAGAAGGGAAAGCATGTGCATGAAAGTGATCTGCACGACGGATTCAGTGGAGTACCCCGCTACGTTCCGAACCGCTATCCCTCTTCTTCGGCACTCTTCCACGTCTATGTTGTTCGTCCCGGTGGCAGCCTCGCAGATAAGTCGCACGCCGGGGGCTGCATCCAGGATATCCTTTCCGACCACTACCTTGTTGGTTATGATGACATCGTATCCGGGGACCCGCAGAAGGGCCTCCCCAGGGGTGGATGTAGGGTAGGCGGTGAGTTCTCCGAGGGAGGAGATGGGACTTAGCGGGGTGTCTCCCAGGGTGGCACAGTCCAGGAAAACAATTTTGAGAGCGGAAGGGGCCATAGCATGAGGGGTTAGGTTGCTTAACTATGTTCAAACAGTGCAAATTTACTCAAAAACTGATATTATTTTGATTATTTTGCATTAATTTTGTGATACAGAGATGTCTTGCAACGAAAGGAAAGGGGACAGCTGTCTTTTCCATAAGTGCAGAACCATTTGTTTTTTTGCAACCGGAGGGAATAAGCCTCCCCCGAAGCCACGTTTAACACCGCAGCAGCCATGAACCATATCCTCACGGAAATCACCCCGCTTTCCTCCAGGGACTGTTTCTACATAGTCGAGCGCCACAAGACCGAGTTCACCTATCCCATCCACCATCACAAGGAGTTCGAACTGAACTTCGTGGAAGGGGGATCGGGAGTGAAGAGAGTTGTCGGGGACAAGGTCGAGACCATAGGGGACTATGACCTCGTCCTTGTCGGGGGAGCCAGCCTGGAGCATTCCTGGGAACAGGGATCCTGCAAGTCCCCTGACATACGGGAGGTCACGATCCAGTTCCTGCCGGACATTTTCTCCGGCTCCCTCCTCGAGAAGAACCAGTTCCATTCCATCAACTCCATGCTCAGTGACTCAAGTCACGGCATATCCTTCCCCCAGTCCACCATAGTCAGGGTCTATCACATTATAAATGAACTCGTTGGTGAGAATGACCGCTTTGAACAGTTCCTCCGGTTCCTGCGACTTCTGAATGAACTGTCACAAAGTCCCTACCAAGTGTTGGCGAGCAGCACTTTCGCCAATGCGGACGACAACTCCGAGAGCAGGAGGGTCCAGAAAGTTGAGCAGTACATATCTGAACACTACGGGGAAAATATCCGACAGAGCGAGATCGCGGCCCTGGTGGGAATGAGTCCGTCCTCTTTCAGCCGCTTTTTCAAGCTCCGTACCGGCAGGACGCTCAGCGAGTATGTCATTGACATAAAGACCGGGGCCGCCGCCCGCCTTCTTGTCGACAGCACCAAGAACATTTCAGAGATCTGTTTCGAGTGCGGCTTCAATAACCTCTCCAACTTCAACCGGATTTTCAAGGCCAAGAGGGGCATGACCCCACGTGAGTTCAGGAGCATGTACAAGAAGAACAAGGTCATAGTGTAGGCTCCCGCTCATCCGTAGGATGGACTCTTCGGGGGCGGTTTGCGCCAGGTGTTTGTCCCCCTTGTGAAAGAAGTATCATTATCGGACAAAACTATACTTGATTGAGGATTGCTGCAGCGCTACCTTTGTAAACGTTATTCCATGGTCGTGGATATCTAACGTTAAATTAATCCAGGTCAACATGATTGCCTTCAGAAGAGCTCTTTATGCTATAGGATCCGCCCTCATTCTTGCCCTCAGCCTGTCCGGCTGCGGGGAAAAGGACAACCTCTCTCCCTACGTTTCCGTAAAGGACGGACATTTCACCCGCGGGGGCGATCCAATCTACTATGTCGGTACCAATTTCTGGTACGGGGCGATCCTCGGTTCTGAAGGCAAGGGCGGGGACAGGGTGCGTCTTGGCAGGGAACTTGACAGCCTGTGTGCCTTGGGGCTTAAGAATCTTCGCGTCCTCGTGGGCGGTGACGGTCCCGACGGGATTCCCACAAGGATTGAACCTACCCTGCAGAAAGAGCCGGGAGTATACAACGAGGACATATTCAAGGGTCTTGACTATTTTCTCGTCGAAATGGGCAAGAGGGGAATGACCGCGGTCCTGTATGTCAACAATTCCTGGGAATGGTCCGGCGGTTACGGCATGTACCTCGAGTGGGCAGGGGCCGGCAAGGCAATCATCCCCTCCATCGAGGGGTATGTCCCTTTCATGAAGCAGATGGCTTCCTTCGCTACCAATGAGAAAGCGAAGGAACTGTATTTCAATCACCTCCGCCATGTCGTATCCAGGGTCAACTCCATAACAGGCAAGCCCTACAGCGAGGATCCCGCCATTTTCAGCTGGCAGATAGGGAACGAGCCCCGCTGCTTCTCTTCCGATCCCGCCGTCCAGCAGGCTTTCGTGGACTGGGTCTGGAAGGCCGCTTCCATCATCAAGGAGATTGACCCCAACCATATGGTGTCCACGGGAAGCGAGGGGCTGTGGGGATGCGAGAATGACATGTCCCTCAATGAGAGGCTCCACTCTTCCCCCGACATCGACTACCTCACTTTCCACATCTGGCCCTACAACTGGAGCTGGGTGAACCACACCACTCCGGAGACCGATATCGACAACGCCTTCAAGGAAACGGGTGAGATAATCCGCTCCCATGAGGAGCTCTCCACAAAACTCTCCAAGCCGCTCGTCCTGGAGGAATTCGGATTCCCGAGGGACGGGATGAACTATTCCCTTGGCTCTCCCACCACGGGCAGGGACCGCTACTACAGATTCGTCTTCTCCAAGATAGTGGACTCATACCGGAAGTCAGGCCCGTTTGCCGGTGCCAATTTCTGGGGTTGGGGCGGACTGGCTGTTCCCCTCCACGAGAACTGGCAGGAGGGTGACCCCTATACCGGGGACCCGGCGCAGGAGGCCCAGGGACTGAATTCCGTGTTCGCCACTGACCATTCCACCCTCGGCGTCATAAAGGAGGCGGTAGGGCAGCTTTCCGTAGCGGGAGTCCTGTCCTCGGTTCCTGAGGATGACTGGATCTTCTCCGACGGGGAGGACAGAAAGCCTCTCAAAGTTACCATCCAGCCCCTTCGTAAAGCCAGCACCGAGGTCCTCCTTTCACTTAGGAAAGATACCGGTGAGGATGTGGCTGAGTTCAGGCGTAAAGTATCCCTAGATCCCGGCGCAGGGATGCAGACACTTGAGTTTCCGCTTCCCCTCGAGCCCGGTTTTTACAGGGTGTATCTCTCCGCCCCGCAGTGCACCCCCTATGAGTTCAACATAGGCTGCGCCCCCGAGAGGATTTCATCCCCGGCTGATTCCAGGGAAGACTTCGACGCTTTCTGGGAGGCTGCAAGGAAGGAACTTGACAAGGTCTCGATGAAGGCCGCCATGACCCTTCTTCCCGAGCACAGTTCCGCTGAGCGCAAGACCTACAAAGTGAGCATGTACTCCCTTGGCGGCAAAAAGATATCGGGCCTGCTTCTTCTTCCCACATCCCCCGGGAAGCATCCCGCCAGGATTGGGTACATGGGGTACGGGGCCGACCCTTATTACACGGACCCGGATGCGGAGAAGGACCTGGTCGAGTTTACCCTCAGCGTCCGTGACCAAGGACTGGACAAGGTGGAAGGACGCCACTGGGTCATAGAGGGGCTGGAGTCCAAGGATACGTATTACTACAGGGGAGCATTCATGGACTGCGTCAGGGCGGTGGATTTCGTGTGCTCCCTGCCGCAGGTCGACAAGGACAGGATTGTAGCCGAGGGCGGAAGCCAGGGCGGTGCCTTCACGATCGTTGCGGCGGCCCTTGACCACCGCATAAAGGCAATAGCCCCGTTCGTTCCCTTCCTTTCCGATTATCCCGATTATTTCAAGATAGCTTCCTGGCCCGGCAACGAGATACTTCCCGCAGCCAAGAGGCTTGGCATTCCCGAGGAGGACCTCTATGACACCCTATCCTACTTCGATGTCAAAAACTTCGCACCGAAGGTGGAGTGTCCCGTCCTGATGGGCTTCGGCCTCCAGGATGACACTTGCCCTCCCCATACCAACTTCTCGTCATTCAACCTGATGTCTTCCACCTCCAAGACATGGCTCTGCTTCCCCTACAGCGGCCATCACCTGGAGCGTTATCCCCGCTGGTGGGAAGAGAGAAACAAGTTCTTCGCACCATTCCTGAACTGACCCTCCTTCAACCCTCCGACACTGAAAGCTAATGCACCCAGCTATGATAAAGACGGCTAAATATTTTACTTTCACCTTTTTTATGTTCCTCCTTCTTTTTTCCTGCGGAGGAACCGATCCCGATACCGACCTGACGGTCATTCCCGCACCGACCTCGGTGTCCCTTTCCCCGGGGAGCCTCTCCCTAGCCCAGGAGGGCGGCACCAGCCAGATAACGGTCTCAGCTCCCGCCAACCCCTCTTTCACCTGCTCGGAGGACTGGGTCTCAGTTTCGCCGGGGACCTTCAAGGACTACAAGGTAACGGCCGATGTGAAGGTTGGGCCCAACGATACCTACGGGAAGAGAAGCGCCACCGTAGTCATAAGCAGCGGAGCCCTCCAGGCCAAACTGGAGATCGCCCAGGATGGGAAGGAGCGGACATACACTGCCCAGCCGGGGAAGAACGATGCCTGGACCATGGCAAACAAACTCTCCATTGGCTGGAACATGGGCAACCAGCTGGATGCCTTCAGCGGGAATACCCCCAATGAGACCATCTGGGGCAACCCCATGGCTACCCAGGCCACTTTCACGGGTGTGAAGAAGGCTGGGTTCCAGAGCGTAAGGATTACCGTAACCTGGCTTGACAAGATAGGCGATGCCCCGGATTACACAGTAAATCCCACCTGGATGACCAGGGTGAAGGAGGTCGTGAGCTATGCCAAGGCCGCAGGGCTCAATGTCATCCTCAATACCCACCATGACGAAAACAATAACGACGAGCATTGGCTCAACATAAAGGGAGCCTCCGAGGACGAGGCCACCAATGCCGCCATCAAGGCCAAGATAAAGGGCCTGTGGACCAATATCGCCAACGAGTTCAAGAACGAGGGCGACTACCTCATCTTCGAGTCCTTCAATGAGCTGCAGGACGGAGGCTGGGGCTGGAGCGACGCTTTCAGGAAGGACCCCACCGTCCAGTGCAACATCCTCAACGACTGGAACCAGGTATTCGTGGACGCGGTCAGGGCCACGGGCGGGAACAATGCCACCCGCTGGCTGGGAGTCCCGACGTATGCTGCGAACCCCTCCTTCGAGCAGTATTTCAAGATGCCCTCTGACCCTGCGGGCAAGATTATGCTGGCAGTTCACTTCTATGACCCCAACGAGTACACCATCGGCGACAAGCAGTATTCCGAGTGGGGACACACCGGGACCAAGGGGAAGAAAGAGACCTGGGGCGACGAGGACCATGTGAGGGAAGTGTTCGGAAACCTCAACGCCAAGTACGTGGAAAAGAATGTCCCCGTGTACCTCGGGGAGTTCGGCTGCTCCATGCGCAACAAGAACGATGCGAGGGCCTGGGCCTTCTATAAGTACTATCTCGAGTATGTCGTCAAGGCCGCCAGGACTTACGGACTTCCCGCCTTCCTCTGGGACAACGGAGTGGAGGGCTACGGCAAGGAAAGGCACGGCTACATCAACCATGGAAACGGCACATACATGGGCAACTCCCAGGAGGTCATCGATATCATGTTCAAGGCCATGACCTCCTCCGAAGAGTCCTACACCCTCCAGTCGGTATACAACTCCGCTCCCACCTTCTAGAACTTAAGCCCTTCATCACACACACCTTCTATCATGAAAACTCCTTTTCTTACCCTCATCCTGTCTTCACTTACCGTGACGATAATGCTTTCATCCTGCGGCCCCAAGGGCACCGACCCTGCCAAAGAGGCCAGGGAGGCCGCCATTTCCATACTTAAGGAGGCCGTTCAGAGCTCCACCCCGATGTATGCCCACCAGGACGACCTCGTCTACGGGCACTCCTGGAACGTGGAGGACCCCGAGGGGGACCCAATCGAGCGTTCCGACGTCAAGGCGGTCTCGGGTCACTATCCTTTCATCGTGGGCTTCGATCTCGGCGGAATAGAACTCAGGGACAGCAAGAACCTGGATTCGGTGTCCTTCGTCCTCATGAGGAGGGCAGCCGTCAAACATACCGAGAGGGGAGGGCTCGTTACCTTCTCCTGGCATCCTAGGAATCCCCTGACCGGGGGAGATGCCTGGGACGTAAGTTCCGACAAAGTCGTACAGAGCATACTCGAGGGAGGGGAGAACCACGCCAAGTTCATGGACTGGCTGAGTGCCGCCGCTGACTTCCTGGACAGCCTGAGGGATAGCGAAGGGAACCCCATTCCGATTATTTTCCGTCCCTGGCACGAGCATGTCGGGAGCTGGTTCTGGTGGGGCGGGAAGCTCTGCACCCCCGAGCAGTACATAGCCCTGTACCGTCTGACCCATGACTACATGGTGCATGACAGGGGCCTCGGGAACATAGTTTGGGTCTATTCACCGAACTCCCAGATTTCCAAGGAGCAGTACATGTCCCGCTATCCCGGGGACGAGTACGTCGATGCCCTCGGGACGGACCACTATGCCCCTTCGGGAGTGGTGGGAGCCGCCCCTGCGGACAAGAAGGAGGATGCGATAGAATTTGCAAGGAAGAATTTCACCGAGATAATGGACAGGGACCTTGGCATGATAAATGGCCTTTGCCAGGAGAGAGGGAAAATCCTCGTCCTTTCCGAGACCGGATTCGAGGGATTGGGAGACCACGCCTGGTGGACGGAAGTACTCCTCCCTCTCGTGAAAAAGTATCCCATGAGCTATGTGCTCACCTGGAGAAATGCCCATGACAAGCCCACCCACTACTATGCACCCTTCCCGGGTGAACCCTCGGCCCCGGACTTTGTCAAGTTCTCCTCCGACCCTGCGATAAAGATGCTTCCTTAGCATAGCCTATAATACAACATTTTACACACATTTTTTTACAAATGGATTTCAAAGAAAAGCTTTCCTGTCTGAAAGCTTCACATGCGGCCCTTCTGGAAAAGAAGAACGAACCGATATATCAGAACGGGGTATACGAGAGATACCGCAATCCCATTCTCACTGCCGCACATGCGCCCCTTTTCTGGCGTTATGACCTTGATGAAAAAACCAATCCCCTCCTGGAGGAACGTTTCGGCATCCATGCTACCTTCAACTCCGGGGCAGTCAAATGGGGGGACAAGTACCTTCTTTGCGTAAGGGTGGAGGGGGCCGACAGAAAGTCCTTCTTCGCCATGGCGGAGAGCCCGAACGGAGTGGACAACTTCACTTTCTGGCCCCGTCCCGTGGTCCTGCCCGAGTGGGGGGAGAGCGCCACGAATGTCTATGACATGCGCCTGACGGTGCATGAGGATGGCTGGGTATACGGGATATTCTGCGTCGAGAGAAAGGACCCCGACGCTCCCGCGGGAGACCTCTCTTCCGCAGTTGCCGCAGCGGGTATAGCCCGTACCAAGGACTTCATCACCTGGGAGAGGCTTCCCGACCTGAAGAGCGCCTCACAGCAGCGCAATGTGGTCCTCCATCCCGAGTTCGTGGACGGGAAGTACGCCCTGTACACCAGGCCCCAGGACGGGTTCATCGATGCAGGATGCGGCGGAGGCATAGGATGGGCTCTCATCGATGACATAACCCATGCCGAGGTGAAAGAGGAGAAAATCATCAACAGGAGGTTCTATCACACCATCAAGGAAGTCAAGAACGGGGAAGGTCCCGCTCCCATCAAGACTTCGAGGGGCTGGCTTCACCTGGCGCACGGAGTAAGAGGCTGCGCCTCGGGGCTCCGATATGTCCTGTACATGTACATGACCGCCCTCGACGACCCTTCCAGGGTGATAGCCGAACCGGCAGGGTTCTTCATGGTCCCCAATGATGAGGAAATCATCGGGGATGTCGCCAATGTCCTCTTCTCCAACGGCTGGATAGAGGATCCCGACGGGAGGGTCTTCATCTACTATGCATCCTGCGACACGAGGATGCATGTGGCCACCTCCACGGTGGATCGCCTGGTCGATTACTGCATGAATACCGCCCCGGACGGGTTCAGGACATCTGACAGTGTCCAAAGGCTTCTTTCCATCATTGACAAAAACCTCGCCCTTGAAAAATAGGGAGGCTTTGTTCACCACCCGGGGGGATGTGACGTCATTTTTCATACATTTGCACAAATGAACGTCCCTCCCGGACAATAGCATTAGAATCGATAACCCAAATAACAAGAAATGTCAAAGGTTAAACTATCGGAGAAAATAGGATATGCACTCGGGGATGCCGCCGCCGGCGGAATCACATGGAAGGTCATGTCCATTGCATTCCCCCTCTTCTTCACCAATATCTTCGGCTTGACCGTGGCCGATACCGCCACCCTGATGCTGGTTGCACGTCTGTTCGACGTGGTTACCGACCCCATGATGGGCGCGCTGGCTGACCGTACCCAGTCCCGCTGGGGAACCTACAGGCCCTGGCTGATTTTCGGGGCGATTCCCCTGGGACTCATATTCGCCTTGCTTCTGTATACCCCGGACTTCGGACCTGTCGGGAAGAGGATCTATGCATACTCCCTGTATCTTCTGATGATGGCCGTGTACACGGCGGTGAACGTGCCGTACGGGTCGCTTCTCGGCGTGATGACGGACGATGACAACGAGAAGAACCAGTTCTCCTCCTACAGGATGGTGGGAGCATATGCCATGGGCTTCGTGACCCTGCTGTCCTTCCCCTATCTCCAGAAGATGGTGGGCGGCACCCCTGCACACCAGTATGCTGTGCTGGGAGCCATTCTCGGAGGCGTGGCCGCACTCGGAACTCTCGCCTGCGGTCTCATGACAAAGGAACGCCTCAAGCCGGTGAGGGCGGAGAAGTTCTCCTTCAAGCCTTTTGCTGACCTATTCCGCAACAAGCCCTGGATCTACCTGACCCTGATCGGGATCTGCACCAACTTCTTCAACGGGTTCCGCTATGCGGTGGCCGGTTATCTGCTGGAATACTGCCTGCACGGGGACGTGACCATATCCGGTCTTATCATCAACTATACCGTCTTCATGACTTTCGGTGAAGTCACATGCATGATATTCGGAGGCCTTTCCCCGAAGTTCACTCTCTGGGCAGGATCCAAGAAAAGGGCCTTCAATATCGCTGCGATTATCTGCGCGGTATCTTCGGTGGCGTTCTTCTTCATCCCCATGAATCCCAAGTTCATGTGGCTCATGATACTGGTTGTCATCATCACTTCCATCGGAATCGGACTGTACTCCCCGCTGCTGTGGTCAATGTATGCGGATGTCGCTGACTATGCTACCGAGAAGAACGGGACATCCTCCACTGGACTCATTTTCTCCTCCGGTACGATGGCACAGAAGTTCGGCTCCGCCATTTCGGGTGCACTCGTCGCAATGCTGCTGGGACTTGCCGGATTCGTGTCGGGAACCGATCCCGCCACGGGAGAGACCGTGGTCACGATCCTCAACGAGCCTGCCGTCTGCAAGATGATATGGGCCCTGTTCTCCCTGTTCCCGGCTGCAATTGCCCTGCTGATGCTCCTTCTTATCCGTCTATATCCAATCAAGAAGTAGGCCCACCTTCGGTGGACCCTGCTTTGGGTTAAACAGTATCCTCCCCCCGCGGGGAGGATTTTCCATCCTTCCTATTCATCCTTAAGTTTTTGAGCCCATGTCCCGTCCAGCCAATAGATACCTTGCCGTAGCGGCGGCAGTCGCTGCGCTTCTGCTTTCCGTAATGAGCATATGCACCTCATGCTCCCCCAAAAAGAGTGACAAACCTTCCCCTCTTCATGTCCAGGGGACGGCCCTTCTAAATGCGGAGGGCGACACCGTCGTCCTTAAGGGCGTCAGTCTCGGTTGGCACAACCTCTGGCCTCGTTTCTACAACAAGGGAGCCGTGAAACATATCCACAAGGAATGGGACTGCAATCTCTTCCGCTTCTCCATCGGTGTGGATGACCTCGACGAGCAGGGATCCATCCACAAGGGATACCTGTCCGATCCGGCCCTCGGCTGGAAATGCGTCACCCAGGGGGTCAATGCCGCACTCTCCTGCGGGGCATACGCCATCATAGATTGGCATTCCCACAAACTTCACGAGAAGGAGGCCGTGGCTTTTTTCGATGCCCTCTCCAAACTCTATGCGGACGAACCGGGGGTGATCTATGAACTGTACAATGAGCCGGTGGATGACTCCTGGAAGGATCTCAAGAGCTACGCCCAGACACTCATAAAGACCATCCGTGCCAATGCCCCCGATGCCCTCATCCTAATGGGATGTCCCCACTGGGACCAGGACATAGACCTTCCGGCGGCGGATCCCATCCGGGACGGCGGGAACCTCATGTATACCCTCCATTTTTATGCAGCTACCCACAAGGAGTACCTTAGGGACCGTGCGGACAAGGCCATTGACAGCGGGCTTCCCATCTTCATCTCCGAATGTGCGGCCATGGAGGCCAGCGGGAACGGCCCCCTCGATTACGAGAGCTGGGGACAGTGGTTGGGTTGGTCCGAGAAAAATAACATATCCATGGTCATGTGGTCCCTGTCCGACAAGGATGAAACCTGCTCGATGCTCTATCCGAAGGCAAGCAGCAAGGGACCCTGGTCGGATGCAGTCCTGAAAGAGTGGGGCCTGTATGTCAAGCAGCTCCTGAGGGACTCTTCCAGGTTGTAGGGGCTTAAGTGAGAGAGACTGTCCACACAGGAGGCCCCTGGAAAATCATGCGGATAAGTAGGTAAAGTCATTTTTTGTTCCCATCTTTGCGTTCTCTTCTTCTTCGCCAGGGGGGCGGAAGAAGGGAGGGGATGCCCGCTTGCCCCACACACAAAGTATTCACGCACACACACGCACACCCTAGATGCGGATAGAGAACCTCGGGAAGGATATTCTCCGTCTTGTGAAATATTCGCTGTCCACCCTGCCGGGAACGGGGGTGGACATGCTGGTGCTGTGGCTTTTCTCCCACTATGTGCTGAATGGGTATTGGGGGGAGTACATACTCTCCCCGATAATTTCCTTTGAGTGTGCGGTACTTGTGAATTTCACCCTGGCTTATTTCTTCGTATGGAGGGACAGGGTGACGGCTTTCAGTGCAAAATCCTTCTTCAAGCATTATCTTGGATACAACCTCGCCTCTACGGGAACCTTTCTCATAAAGATGTGCTTCCTCATGCTTTTCGAAAGGCTCTTCGGGTGGGATGTGCTCATCTGCAACCTCCTTGCCCTGTGCTTCGCCGGGTTCATGAATTTCCTGCTGAACGAAAGAGTCGTGTTCGGAAACGGGAAGCTGTCCCGAAAACACCGCTTCAAAAACAAGCCCGGGGATGAGGGCGCACCTCAGGGGACATTTGATCCTGAGGTGGCGGAAATGGAGCAGGAAGTGAAGAATCTTCCCGCAGTCCCCCTGGAGGGAATCTCCGATGGAACTGAGGTGGCACGGGAGGTGAATAACCCGTAGAATAAGGGGAGCCTATTCCTTGAATTCAAGCCTGAGGGCGGGGAAAGTCTCCTGCAGCGTTTTTATCTTATCTTCCCATGCAGCCCCTTCGCTTTGGATGGTTTTCCCCTCGGGGGTAATCCCTATTATGGAGTCGCAGTGCCTTATCGCTGTGAAGATATCGTGGCTTGAAAGAAGGATTGCGGCATCCAGTTCCCCGGCGGCCTCTTTGAGACTTTCCAGCACCCTGTCCTTTCCCTCCACATCCAGGAAGGCGGTGGGCTCGTCAAGAATAAGGGTCCCGCCCCCGTTCTCTCCTTCACGCCTCAGCATCAATGAGCAAAGCCCCCCGGCTATGCATCCCCTCTGGAACTGTCCATCGGAAAGAGTCGAAAGGTTCCTGTCCTGAAGTCCCTTCAGCCCCAGCAGGTCCATGCTGTACGCGGCGGCCTCCCTTGCTTTCAAGGAGAGTCTTCCCATCCATGAACTTTCCCTCAGCAGCATGGTCCGCACCATGTCCCCGAGAGTGAACCCTTTCACTTTGGGGATGCCGGTAGGCAGCATGATGACAGCCCCGGTCCCCTCGATGGTGCCGCTTAGGGGCTTGAGGGTCCCGCAGATTGTCCTCATGAGGGTCGTTTTCCCGCATCCGTTGGCACCGCAAAGGAGGGTGCAGTGTCCCTGCCCGACGCTGATATTGACTTCGCCGAGAATGGGAGTGGCACCGGGGAAGTAGCCTACGGAGAGATTATGAGTTGAAATCATTGTCGGAGCGAAGCAGGAAATAGAATATTACTGGAATGCCCAGGAGGGCAAGGGTGCTCCCTACCGGGATCGGAATGGGAAGTACATGTGATATGAAATCCGCGCATATCCCCAGGAAGCCTCCTATGATGCATCCGAGGGGGATTACCTTGGAGTGGACAGAGGTGCCTCCTACCTTGCGGGCTAGGTGAGGTGCCACTATCCCGACGAACCCCAAAGGGCCGCAAACGGAGGTCACCGTTCCTGCCATTATGCAGCAACTTAGGATGGAGAGGACTATAGTCCTTGCAGGGGATCCTCCGGCCATCCGTGAGAACTCCTCACCGAAAAGGATGGCATCAAGTCCCTTGATGTTGAAAAGGGAGAGTGCACCACCCAGGAGGATCGCCCCGAGCATTAGGGATGCCCCCGTCCATCCTCCGCTCTGGAAACTTCCCCCGGACCAGCTGAAAAAGAGTTTCAGGCTCTCTTCCGATGCCGTGTACTGGATGATGGAAGTGATGGCCGAGAATATGAAACCGAGCATTACTCCCGCAATGAGGAGGGTGCCGGAGGAATGGAACTTCCTGGCGATAGCGAGAATAATGATGGAGGATATCCCGGCCCCGAGGAATGACGCACCTGCAAGGGACACCCCCCAAGGGAGTAGGCTCGAGGAGGAGGGGATCGCCATGGTCAGGATTGCGGCGCCGAGGGCTCCGCCGCTGCTTACTCCCATGATGTGCGGGTCAGAGAGGGGATTTCTGAAAATGGCCTGCATCTGTGTCCCTGCCAAGGACAAGGCAATCCCGGCAAGAAGGGCGCACACTGCCCTTGGAAGGCGCAGCGAGAAAAGTATGGTTCCGCTCGGGGATAGGGGATTGGAGAATGCCTCCTTGATCCCCCCCGGACCAAGCCCCTGTCCACCCAGGAAGACGTCCAGGAGGAAAAAGAGCAAAAGAAGTCCTGCCCAAAGGACAATGACTGTCCAGTGGGATGGTTCTCTTTTATGATGTGCAGTCTTTCTCATGTACGGGAGGAGGAGGAATCCTGCCTATTTCTCACGGAAGGCAAAATTCGTAAAAGACTTCTAGAATTCCAAAGTGGTACCCCAAGGGAAGAGGCATAATGCGCAAAAAAGGCAGCCCTGGAGGCTGCCTTAATCTGGCCAACGAATTAAGAATCAAGCTATGGGCGGACCTTGGTAGCATAAAACGAATTGTGGCCTTCTTCGCTTGGCATCCTAACATGACAGCCGGGGCTTCTCTCCGGTAAAGAGACAATCCTCTCAGTCGTGGATTGCCGTGGCGACAAAGCCTGGTCCGAACATATTTGCTTACAGGAAAGGCTCCCTACGGAGCACAGACCCTCTCTATGGTACACTGATGCTCCTTTGTCTTGGGGTCGTAATTGATTCCCACGAGAATTGCGTCCTTCGTATACTCGAACACCTTCTGGGTGTAGTGGCGCTCCTTAATCTGGGCGATGGGGCCCTGGGCATCTTTGTCCCATTTCAGTTCCGCAACGACAGCGGGAAGCCTGTTCCCGGGCCTCGGGATGAGTACAAGGTCGGCAAAGCCCTTGCCGGAGGGATATTCCCTATGGAATATGTACTGTGAATGGGCATAGTAGAGTGCCTCACGAAGGGTCGTATATAGAAGCTGCTCCTTATTGTACTCCTGCGCCCCGCAGACATCGTTGTGACAACGGGCAATGAAATCGGAAACCTCCTCGCAGTCGTTGAATTTGATATTATCCAGACACTTTTTGGAAAGAGACAGCCTCTCCGGCAAATCTCCAATGCCGGATTTCATGATGTTGTTCGTATAATAGAGCATCAATTCTTGATTGGGGATACGCGCATATTCCCCATCATATGAGAGATACCCCAAATGAATCAGGACAGTGAAAATATCATCCCTGTATTTCGTGTCATCAAGACTGTTGTTGAAGGTAGTTGTGTCCACGGAGATGCGTCCTCCCTCCAAGAGAGTCTTAATGTCCTCGATAAGATCAGCCTTTAGATATGGAACCAACTCACCCCCGGCACCGGTCAATGTCCAATGCTGACGGCACTCTCGCCTGTGTATCGCAGACATCACTGAGTATGGGTTGTATATATGCCCGAGG
>CAJOLJ010000010.1 GCA_905235445.1 uncultured Bacteroidales bacterium | reverse complement strand
TAAATCAAAGAAATACGACCATAATCGCGAAATCACGGATATAGTCGTATTAAACTCTGAAGAGAATAGGTTTCAACTAGTTTGAGATTTCAATCTCAAGCTTTATATAAGATATAACTAATTGAATATCAGACTTTTACTTTCCGATGCAAAATCTTGAGAAGATATTGCCAAGGAGTTCGTAGTTGGAGATTGGCTTGGTTATGTCCTCAAGATGCCCTAGGGTTTCCCGAAGGTCTTCCGCCACTAGTTCCGTTCCTATGCCTTGGGCAAGGTCCTGTTTTACTCTTTCAAGACAGACTCCCGCCTTGGAGAGGGCATCGTAATGACGTGCATTGGATACAATAGTTTCCTCAGAATTCTCCACCAGTTTCTTGCGGGAAGATGATAGTATTTTTTTTAGTTCATCAACTCCGATACCCTCTTTTGCGGAGATTTTCAACACTTTTATATGTTTTCTTTGATTATCAGACAAAGAAACAAAAGAGTTAACATCAATAACATTTTTGTTATTATCGTTATTCAATAAATTCAACCCTGCTTTCAAATCGAACTTATTGAAAAGTATAAATAACTCCTGCTTTGTAAAATCAAGCATTGAAACAATGTTTGAAATCTGCTTTTCAATACTTTCTTCATCAAGTGTGGAATCCACTACTTCAAGTACCACATCAGCCTCGGCTATCTTCTTTCTGGACCTCTGGATTCCCTGCTTCTCTATACTCTCCGAAGTTTCCCTGAGGCCGGCCGTATCAATGAGACGGAAGAGGATTCCGTCGATGTC
Organism: uncultured Bacteroidales bacterium; assembly: GCA_905235445.1. Lineage (GTDB taxonomy): Bacteria > Bacteroidota > Bacteroidia > Bacteroidales > UBA932 > Cryptobacteroides. The sequence goes on along the minus strand of CAJOLJ010000010.1, from coordinate 48,655 downwards.
CAGGAGCTCCTCGACGGTGTCCCTCGTGGTCCCCGGTATGTCGGACACAATGGCCCGGTCGTCCTGGAGGAGGGCGTTCAGCAGCGTGCTCTTCCCGGCATTGACATTCCCCACGATGGCAACCGGGATGCCTTCCTTGATGGCTCGTCCCGTCCTGAAGGAGGAAGTCAGTCTCCCGATGTGGGCGAGGACCGAGTCCAGCAAAGAATTAAGCTGGGCCCTTCCTGCGAACTCGACATCCTCCTCCGAGAAATCCAGTTCCAGTTCAAGGAGCGATGCCATGTCCAGCAGTTCTGCCCTCATGCGGGAGAGTTCGTCCGAAAGATGCCCTTTCAGCTGGTGCATGGCCAGGTGGTGGGCTGAGGCGCTTTGGGAGGCTATGAGATCAGCCACTCCCTCAGCCTGGGCGAGGTCCATCTTCCCGTTTACGAATGCCCTGCGGGTAAATTCCCCGGGAAGGGCGACCCTGGCCCCTGCATCACATAGAAGTTGCATGAGGGTGGAGGCGATATAACTGGAGGCATGGGTGGAGATTTCCACGCTGTCTTCCCCCGTATAGGAGTGCGGGGCCCGGAAAACCGACACCAGGACATCATCCAGGGGCAGGGAAGAGCTCCTGAGGGGCACTGTCCCGTAAAGGATACTGTATCCCGGGGCATCCAGGGCTCTCTTTCCACCGGCAAATGACACGACCCTGTCGGCGATGGCAAAAGAATCCTTTCCGCTAATCCTTATGACAGTAATCGCCCCGGTCCCCGGAATGGTTGCGGGAGCGGCTATGGTATCGTCAAAATTCATGTCCATCTTAGTTTCTTTCTTCCAAAATGAGAGGTTGCATAAAGGGGTGAAAAGTGGGGAAGGGAAGGGGAGAGGCTCTTAAACAAAAATGTTTGGATTTACCTAAAGAACTCCGCTTTTAACTTAAAACAATTTGCAGGAAACAATTAACTGCCTTACTTTAATTTAACTCTTCTCACCTAACTTTGAATTCAGATATATCAATCATTTATTTTTATTACTCAATTCAGGGTTCTGTCCAGCTTTTCCCCTATAGTACCTTCACCCTAACGCATTCCGTTGTCAATTCGTCCCCGAGGCAAGCCAAAATGACCATAGAGGTGTGGATGACAAATGGAACCCCGTAGCCCCTTAATCCATTTCAACGCCAACACAAAACCTATTAAAAAAAAGCAGATAATTAACGCAGTGTATTTCTTTTATTTACACTTATCCACCTTGAAGCGATTTTAGGTAAACGCATCTAGCTTAAATGGATGTTGCATGTATTTAATGAAATACTTGCAAGACATCCGTCCTCTCCTTTTCGTCTTTGCAAATTTAGCACTTTTTCCTGTCCCTCCCATACAAGACCCGCCACCTGCCACTGCGATGGGCTTTCCGAGGCCAGGTTTCGGCTCATTTCCCCCGGCCTTCGGATTTGCTTCAGGGGGCATCTTTCCGCCATGGCCACACCGCCGTTCCCACTTCAGTCCCCGCCGCTTTGCCTATGGTACAGGCCAAGGGGGGAGTGCCCTGCGAAGGACTAAAACGTCTTACTGAAAATATATTCCCCATAGATGAAAAAAATTGCGTACCTTCGCAGCCAATCGGACAAATACCGACCCTTTATCAATTCCTTACTGCATGGACATCAAGAATCCTGCAACACTGAAGTTGCGAAACGGCATGGAGTTCAAGGGTTTCTCCTTCGGTTCTCCAGCGCCCTGTGATGGCGAGGTGGTTTTCTCCACTGCAATGGTAGGCTATCCCGAAAGCCTCACCGACCCTTCCTATTCAGGACAGATACTCTGTGTCACCTATCCCCTTATCGGCAATTACGGCGTTCCTGACGAAGGACCGGACGAGTGGGGCATCTCCAGGAACTTCGAATCGGAGAAAATCTGGGTACGCGGACTCATAATATCTGATTACTCATTCAAATACAGCCACTGGGATGCTGTCAAAAGCCTTGACACCTGGCTCAAGGAGCAGGGCATCCCGGGTGTTTATGGCGTGGATACCAGGGAGATAACAAAGGTCCTGAGGGAGCACGGCTCGATGCTCGGGATGGTTCTCCCGGGAGACGCGGACAAGCCTTTCCTGGTCGACGACCCCAACCTTGAGAACCAGATTGCCATCGTGAGCACCCAGGAAGTGCTGCGCTACGGCAAAGGCAACAAGAGAGTCTGCCTCGTTGACTGCGGTGTAAAGCACAACATCCTCCGCTGCTTCGTGGACAGGGGAGTGGAAGTCATCAGGGTCCCTTGGAACTACGACTTCAACAAACTGGACTTCGACGGACTGTTCATTTCGAACGGACCCGGCAACCCGGAGTTCTGCAACATAACGGTCCGCAACCTCCGCACCGCCATGGGCTATGACCGCCCTATCTTCGGCATCTGCATGGGCAACCAGCTGCTGGCCAGGGCCGGCGGGGCCTCCACATACAAGCTCAAGTACGGCCACCGTTCACATAATCAGCCGGTTATGATGGAGGGGACAAACCGCTGCTTCATAACGAGCCAGAACCACGGCTATGCGGTCGACGACTCCACGATAGGCGAGGAGTGGGAGAGCTGGTTCGTCAACATGAACGACGGGACCAACGAGGGCATAAGGCACAAAACCAAGCCCTTCTGCTCCGTCCAGTTCCATCCCGAGGCCTCCTCGGGCCCAACCGACACGGAATTCCTGTTCGATGATTTCATAAGCAAGCTCTGAGAGATGAAAGACCCCAACATAAAGAAAGTTCTCATACTGGGCTCCGGCGCCCTTAAGATAGGCCAGGCCGGTGAATTCGACTATTCCGGGAGCCAGGCCCTCAAGGCCCTCCGGGAGGAAGGAATCGAGACGGTGCTCATAAACCCCAACATAGCCACAGTGCAGACTTCCGAGGGAGTGGCCGACAAGATCTACTTCCTGCCCGTCGACCCGTTCTTCGTCGAGAAGGTGATCCTCAAGGAACAGCCCCAAGGCATCCTGCTTTCGTTCGGAGGCCAGACCGCACTGAACTGCGGAGTGGAACTGTACCGCAACGGAGTCCTCGAAAGGAACAATGTCAAGGTGCTCGGGACACCGGTCCAGGCGATCATGGACACCGAGGACAGGGACCTCTTCGTCAAGAGGCTCGAGGAAATCAATGTAAAGACCATAAAGTCCCATCCCGCATCCTCCATGGAGGAGGCCCTCGATGCGGCGCATTCCCTTGGCTATCCCCTGATAGTGAGGGCCGCATACGCCCTCGGCGGCCTGGGGTCCGGGTTCTGCGACAACGACAAGGAGCTCATCGAGCTCTGTGACAAGGCCTTCTCCTTCTCCCCGCAGGTCCTTGTGGAAAAGTCCCTGAAGGGATGGAAGGAGATCGAGTACGAGGTGGTCCGCGACCGCTACGACAACTGCATCACGGTCTGCAACATGGAGAACTTCGACCCCCTGGGCATCCACACGGGCGAGAGTATCGTAGTCGCCCCTTCGCAGACCCTCTCCAACAAGGACTACTATTTCCTGAGGGAGCTGTCCCTCAAGATAGTCCGCCACATAGGCATCGTAGGGGAGTGCAACGTCCAGTACGCCTACGACCCCTATGCCATGGACTACAGGGTGATAGAGGTGAACGCGAGGCTGTCCCGCTCCTCGGCCCTGGCTTCCAAGGCGACAGGCTATCCGCTGGCATTCGTGGCCGCGAAGCTTGGCCTGGGCTACGGCCTGTTCGACCTGAAGAACTCCGTGACCAAGACCACTCCCGCATTCTTCGAGCCCGCTCTCGACTATATCGTTTGCAAGATCCCCCGCTGGGACCTCAGCAAGTTCCATGGGGTGTCAAGGAAGATCGGGTCCTCCATGAAGAGCGTCGGGGAGGTGATGGCGATAGGAAGGACGTTCGAGGAGGCCATCCAGAAGGGCCTCAGGATGATAGGCCAGGGAGCCCATGGGTTCGTGGGCAACAAGGAGTTGAAGGTGTCCGACGTAAAGGAGGCCCTCTGTGAGCCTACCGACAGGCGCATCTTCGTGATTTCCAAGGCGATGCACCAGGAGCACATGAGCGTCGAGAAGATTCATGAGCTGACCCGCATCGATACCTGGTTCCTGGACAAGCTGGAGAATATAGTACATACTTTCGACGACCTCGCTCTCTACTCCAAGATAGAGGACGTACCTACGGAGCTGCTGTCCCTCGCGAAGAAGCAGGGCTTCTCGGATTTCCAGATACAGAGGGCGGTGTACAAGGAAAACGGCACCGCCAACATGAACCAGGACCATGTCAGGCAGTACCGCAAGAGCCTCGGCATCGTTCCTGTCGTGAAGCAGATAGACACCCTTGCGGCGGAGTTCCCCGCAGCCACAAACTACCTGTACCTCACCTACAACGGGGAGTACAACGACATTGTCTTCAAGGGAGACCGGAAGTCGGTCATAGTGCTCGGTTCCGGTGCCTACAGGATCGGCAGTTCCGTGGAGTTCGACTGGTGCTCCGTCACCTGCATCAAGACCATCCAGCAGCAGGGATACCGCGGGGTCCTCATCAACTACAACCCCGAGACCGTGTCCACGGACTACGACATGTGCGACAGGCTCTATTTCGATGAGCTCACCTTCGAGAGGGTGATGGACATTATCGAGATGGAGGACCCCCACGGGGTGGTCGTCAGCGTGGGTGGCCAGATCCCCAACAACCTCGCCCTTCGCCTCTCGGGCAACCGCGTCCCCATACTCGGCACGCGTGCCGAGGACATTGACAAGGCGGAGGACCGCCACAAGTTCTCCTCCATCGTGGACTCCCTGGGCGTGGACCAGCCCAGATGGAGGGAGCTTACGACCCTCGAGGATGTGGACGAGTTCATAAGCGAAGTCGGGTTCCCGGTCCTGGTGAGGCCTTCCTACGTGCTTTCGGGGGCGGCCATGAACGTTTGCTACGACGAGAGGAAGCTCCACCACTTCCTGTCCCTTGCGGCCGAGGTGTCACAGGAACATCCTGTCGTCATAAGCCAGTTCATGCAGAGGGCCAAGGAGATAGAGTTCGATGCGGTGGCGGATGACGGTGAGATCATAGCCTATGCCATATCCGAGCACGTGGAATACGCCGGGGTGCACTCCGGTGACGCGACCATCCAGTTCCCCCCGCAGAGGCTGTACGTCGAGACCAGCAGACGCATAAAGAAAATAGCCCGCAAGATTGCCGGGGCCCTTCGCATAAGCGGTCCTTTCAACATCCAGTTCCTAGCCAAGGAGAACGAGATAAAGGTGATAGAGTGCAACCTCAGGGCTTCAAGGAGTTTCCCGTTCGTGTCCAAGGTCCTGAAAATAGACTTCATAGAACTCGCGACGAGAGTGATGCTGGGCCAGCATCCCACTGCCCCGCAGAAGAGCGCCTTCGACCTTGAGTATGTCGGTGTCAAGAGTTCCCAGTTCTCCTTCGCAAGGCTTGAGGAGGCGGACCCGATGCTGGGGGTTGACATGTCCTCCACCGGGGAGGTAGGATGCCTCGGCGACGACCTCAACGAGGCCCTCATCAAGTCCATCCTCTCCGTCGGGAACACCGTCCCAAAAAAGAGGATCCTCCTCTCCACGGGAGACCCCCTGCAGAAGGCGGACCTTCTGAACAGTTGCAAGCTACTGTCCGAGAAAGGCTACGAGCTGTTCGCAACGGGCGGAACGTACAAGTATTTCATAGAGAACAGCATACCCTGCACCAGGGTCCTCTGGCCTTCAGAGTGCGACAATCCCAATTTCAAGAAGTTCACCCCTGCCTTGGAACTCATCCAGAAGAAAGAGGTGGATATGGTCATCAATATCCCCAAGAACTTCACGGAGACCGAGCTTTCCAACGGCTACATCATCCGGAGGATGGCCGTGGACTTCAACATCCCGCTGTTCACTAACGCCCGCCTGGCGAATGCCTTCATCAGGGCTTTCTGCACCACGCCCCTCGAGGACCTGCAGATAAAGTCCTGGGACGAGTATTAGCAAGCCTTTCCAACCACATTAGCTATACAACCATCACCATGCAAGAAGAGGGCCCGCTGCTGCGGGGCCCTCTTCTGCATTCATTGTTCTCATCCGAGAGTGGAGTGAGCCAGTCCCGGGACTAATATCCCGAAGGGCTTACCTTGTTCATGTTGTCCAGGAGCAGTTCGTTCGTCTTGTACTGGTCCATGAGCTGCAGCATGAAGGTCATTCCCTCGGTAGGGGACATCTCAGCCAGGAGCTTGCGCAGGATCCAGATTCTCTGGGCCTGGTCCTTGCTGTACAGGAGGTCGTCGCGACGGGTGGATGACAGGACGAGGTTGACGGCGGGGAATATCCTCTTGTTGGCGAGGGTACGGTCGAGCTGGAGCTCCATGTTGCCGGTTCCCTTGAATTCCTCGAAGACGATGTCGTCCATCTTGGAACCGGTCTCTGTCAGGGCGGTGGCGAGGATCGTGAGCGAACCTCCTCCCTCTATGTTCCTGGCGGCGCCGAAGAAGCGCTTCGGTTTCTGCAGCGCATTGGCGTCGACTCCACCTGTGAGGACCTTTCCGGAGGCGGGCTGCACGGTGTTGTATGCCCTGGCCAGACGCGTAATGGAATCCAGCAGGATAACCACGTCATGACCGCATTCCACAAGCCTGCGGGCCTTCTCCAGGACCATGTTGGCAACCTTTACGTGCCTCTCGGCGGGCTCGTCGAAAGTGGAGGCCACGACCTCGGCCTTCACGGAACGGCTCATGTCGGTGACTTCCTCCGGCCTCTCGTCTATGAGGAGGACGATCTCGTAGACCTCGGGGTGGTTGTCCGCTATGGCGTTGGCGATGCTCTTCAGGAGCATTGTCTTACCGGTCTTCGGCTGGGCCACGATAAGGCCCCTCTGTCCTTTCCCGATGGGGGTGAACATATCGACTATCCTGCAGGACACGTCCTTTCCGTGCCCGTTTCCGAGGAGGTTGAATTTCTGGTCGGGGAAAAGGGGTGTGAGGAAGTCGAAGGGGACCCTGTCCCGTATGAAATCGGGATGGCGGCCGTTGATGTACTTGATGTTTACAAGCGGGAAGTATTTGTCACCCTCCCTGGGGGGACGTATCTCACCGGTAACCGTATCGCCGGTCTTCAGGGCGTTGGCCTTTATCTGCTGCTGGGATACGTAGATGTCATCGGGGGAGTTGAGGTAGTTGTAGTCGGAGGAGCGCAGGAAACCGTATCCGTCGGGCATGATTTCAAGGACGCCCGTGCTCTCGACAAGTTTCTCATATTCGGGACGGACCTGCTGCCCTTGCTGGGGGTCCTTTCTCTGTTGCTGCTGGGGCTGAGATCCTTTTTGCTTGTTTTTCTGCTGGTCCTGACGGGGCCCCTGGGGACCGCCGCCCTTGTTTCCCCTTATCTGGCTGAGGAGCGCTGCAGCGGCAGCCTTGGTCTGCTGGGAAGCAGGTGCAGCCACCTCCGGGGAACGGGGACGCTGCTGTTCCTGGGGGACTCCATCCTCCTGGACGGGAGGTGTCTGGGGCTCCGCCTGGGCTGCGGGTTCGGCCTCGGGGGCGGGAAGCTCATCGAAGAGGGTGGGTGAGGGTGCCTCTTCCTGGGGCTTGGTAGTATCGATCCTCGGCTTACGGGAACGTTTGCGGGGAGCGGCATCGTCATTGAGGGGGGCCTCTGTGGTGGCGTCCTTGGGTGCGGGAGCGACGGGAGCGCTCTCCTTCGGGGCTGCTTCCTTCGAGGAAGCTACCACGGTCTCACCCTGCGCAGCGGCGGAGGCCTTCGTCTTCTTGGTATTTTTCCTGGCAGGTTTCTGGGGCTCCTCTGCGGGGGAGCTCGCCTGGGGGGAGGAATCCTTGGGCTGCTTCGCCTCCTTTGGTTTCTTCTCCTCCGGGGATGCGGGGGAGGCATCCTGCTTCCTGGGTTTGGAAGGGGTTGCGGATGCCGGGGCATCGGGATTCTTCTTGGGACGGCCCCTCTTTTTCTTTTCTGTTGCCATGGCTTCCTCGGTCACGGATTTATGGGCCGTGTCCTCCGCCTGGTGATCCAGGATTGCCAGGGCCAACGCATTCGGGTCCTTTATCTTCTTGGCATCGGTGATGCCGATTTCTTCAGCAATTACCCTGAGTTCGTCCTCTGTCTTTTTGACGAGGTCATCGTATTTTAGCATAGTGAGTGTTTTTGTCCTGTCCGTTATATCAAAGCTGGTGACAGGTCGTCATAGCAGTTGTTGTTCTGATTATCGGGGGAAAGCCCTGGAAACAGTCTTTTTCCGTACAGGCTTTCGGCATTGTCTTTTTTTATTTTTTATTGGGCATCATTTTTGACACCTGGTGGACCGCATTTTTATGTAGTAGTCCCTTAAGGAAAATCCTAATCAGTCCTGGATTGACTCCGGCAAAAGCCCAATATCTGCGGTTGTTGGCGGCCGGATGCGTGCTTAATTATCTTATCAGTGGGGAAAAATGCTTTTTCGATGGACGCCCGGGGGGCATCACAGTCTTTTTGCGGGATGAAAGCTACCCTTTGAGTCCGTGGGGATGCGAACTGCGGTGCGAAGTTACAATAAAAAAATGTTCATTGCAAAAATTCGGATGAAAAGATTGCTTCCCCGCCCCCAGGCGGGCGGGGAAGGGAGGAGGGGGGGGCGCTAGCGGCTGCTTCCGTTGTCCCAGTAGCTCGTACTCTTCTTGAAGCGCAGGATATCCGCCAGGGCGGATGCGTTGGCCGCTATCCTGAATGACCAGCTCTGCCACTGCCCTGTGGGGACCCAGGAGACCGCGATATTGAAGCAGTGCAGGTCGTAGGTGAAGGAGAGCTGGGTGGTCGTGAGTTTCATGGCCATGAAATCGAACCCGGTAGTGGCGTTCATGCTCATCCGGGGGGTTATCTTGATGTTGCCCGACACCCCGAGGGTCTGGGTTATCTTGTTGTTTGTGACCAGCTGTGAATTCACATAGGAATACGAGCGGTTGATGGAGAATGAGTAGTTGAAATTCACGCTCCACGGGACGTTCGGGTTGGTGTAATACAGCCATCCCCCGGGGATGTATTCCCCGGTCACGGGATGATAGTAGATCCTTCTGTAATAGTCTGCCGCACCGCTGCTTCCACTGCTCCTTGAGCCGCCCTCCCCTCCGGAGGCCGCCGTGTCGCGGCTACCGTCATTGCCATCGAGAGCTCCCTTGCCCGATATCGAATAGGACAGGGACGCCGAGGCCGCCGTGAACCTCAGCGGATGCCATATGCCCTTCTGGGAAATGTAGAACTTATTGATTTTCCGGCCCCTCTCGTCTATCGCATACGGGTCGAAATTTGCATTGGCGCTGATGCCCACTTTCTCGAAAACGGAGGTGGACATGTTTATCCCGACGTTGGACATCCTCAGGGAGTCGGCCAGGAAGTTGTAGCCTGTCTGCAGGTTCAGCTGGTCGATGAGCTTTATCTTCTTCACGCCCTTTCCCGTCGTGTCACGGAGGTCCCTGACCTTTGCCTCGAAGTTGTTCCCCACCGAGAGAGTGGCCGTAGCCGACTTGCCCTTGCCGGGAGCGGAGTACAGCTGCCCGGCGTAGACGTTGTAGTCATAGGTCTTCTCCGCACCCGAGGCGTCGGTGTAGGTGAGGGTCCTCCATCCGTTTGCGTAGGTCCCCTTCTCGGGACTGAGGCTCAGGCTCACCGTGGGGCTTATGACATGGCGGATTGCCTGGACTCTCTTGTCCCTTCCGAAGTTGAACATACCGTAGATCCTGGTGGACATGGAGATCCCGCCGGAATAGTTCTGGGTGATGCCGAGGGAGGAGAAGGACGGGACGGTGTCCTGGACGGGACGGTTCGTCTTCTCGTCGTAGTGGTAGTCCGCCTTCCGGAAGAACATCGTGGCCCCGTAGGATACGGTAGGCGTGAAGTTCAAGTACTTCAGGAGAGTGAAATTCGGCAGTCCGATCTGGAACTTGTGGTCCATTCCGTTCTGCATCTTGTTCATGAACCCTTCCTGCATGAACTCGCTCGCCTTGAAACTTATCTTGTTCTGGAATGCGGTGGAGTATCCGAAGGATATCTTCTCATAGATTCTCTCCTTGCCCACGGCGTTCTTTCTCTTGAAGGGATAGAAGCGGGTGACCGAGAATGAGATGTTCGGGAGGGTGAAGGTGTAGGACGAGTCCCTGGAATTCTGGCTATGGAGGGCGTTGACCGACAGGTTCATCTTCCCGTTCCAGTTCTTTGTGTAGGAGATCGATGACGAGGCCTGGTTCTGGAGGGCTTCCGTCACGGAACGCGAGTTGTAGCGGTTGTTGGAAGGGGAGGAGAAGTTCACTGACGCGGAGAACGTACTTCCCGGGTGCATCTTGCTGTCCTGGGAGTGAGACCACCGTACGGCGAAGTTCCGGCTCTGGAAGAAATCGGTGCTCCCCCTTTCCCCGGTCTGGTCGTTGGAGTAGGTCAGGGAAAGGTTGCCGTTGAACTTGTAATTCACTTTGTAGCGGGAGTTTACGTCAACGCTCCAAGAACCGAGTGTATAGTAGCTGCCCGTGAGCGAGAGGTCCAGGTAGTCCCCGAAGACGAAGTACATTCCGGCGTCCCTCACATAGAAGCCCCTGGCCCGTTCCTCCCCGAAGGTCGGCATCAGCATGCCCGTCGCCCTGGTGGGTTTCTTCGGCACGAAACCGAAAGGCAGCACCAGAGGGTAGGCCGGGACATCCGCGAGCACGAGGTTGGCCGGCCCGAACACCGTCTTCTGGGAGGGTTTGGTGACTATCTTCGCGACGCTCAGCTTCAGATAGTAATGGGGGTGCTCCAGGTCGCAGACCGTGTACATTCCGTTGCGGATATTGATGGAACGGTCCGGCATCATCTTGATTTCCTTGCCGTGCAGCAGTCCGTCGTCCTGCTGGGTTATCATGTTCTTGATCTTGGCCTTCTTGGTGTTGAAGTTATAGTACAATTCCTCCATATTGTAGACGGAGCCTCCTTCCGTCATGCTCGGCTGCCCCTTCCATTCTCCCGTGAGGGTGTCGAGGGTTCCCCTCGCATATACGGTCCCGGTGTTGAGGTCGTATTCCATGTAGTCCGCCTTCAGGTTCATGTTCCCGTAATTCACCTCGACATCCCCGTAGTAAAAGATCTTCCTGTTCCCGTTGGAGAACACCTGGTGGATGGAGTCCTTGGCACCGGAGAAAGCCGGGGCATCGAGGGAAGACTGCCTCTGGAGGGCTACCGAGTCGATCTTGAACAGGGAGTCGGCCCGGTGCAGGGAGTCCCTGAGGGCGCGCAGCGAATCGGACACCTCCACGCTGTCAGGATTGAAAGTGACGGACTGGCTGAAAGTGTTGCGGGGGCGGCGCCTGCGGTTCTGCGCCGAGGCGTCGGGGGTCAGCACCGAGAGCAAAGTACACACCAGAACAAGGAGAAAGAGAACGGACTTTCCCCTATGGCACATATACTTATATAGAGACTTTACGATACTGTCTATTTTTTGTTCTTGTCTTACAACAAAAAGCGTTCCTCACGGGTACCGAAAAGGTCTTTCGGGGGAGATTCACCCAACCTGGGGAGTTTGAATTATTCCCGCTTAGTGCTATATTTGCATTGACAGGGGGAATGCCTCCCCGCTTCGGCCCGGATTAATTTAGGCAAAGATAAGACCTTCTGCTTTTTTTACAAAATTGTATGACGGTTTTGCCCGCCCCGGGGGAGGGCACCGCCCCAAAGAATGGAAACAACTTAAGCGAACAATACTGCATATGTCAAGCCCGACAAAATATACCGAAACCCTCTCCCTCGGGAGAAGGTCCCGCCTGCTGGCCTTTTCCTTATTATTAATGATGGTGCTTCCACTGGGCACCGCCTCCGCCCAGAAGGCTTCCACCAAGGACAAGGCCCCCTCACCGGCAAAAAAGGAGGCCCAGGCCCCCGGCCTTCGGACCGTGGTCATAGACCCCGGCCACGGCGGGTACGACCCGGGAACAATCAGCCTGGACAAGAAGACCCAGGAAAAGGACCTCGCACTGGACATATCCCTGAAGCTGCGGGACAAGATAAAGAAAGGCTATCCCTCCGTCAAGGTCCTGATGACCAGGGACTCGGATGTCTTCGTCCCCCTGGACGAGAGGGCCGACCTCGCCAATGATAACAACGCTGACCTGTTCATATCCATCCACATCAATGCCTCATCCTCCGCCTCGGCCAGGGGATTCTCCATCCACGTGATGGGAAACGGCGACAACAAGAACCTTTTCAAGAACAACCTTGAGCTCACGAAGAGGGAGAACTCCGTAATCCTCCTCGAGGAGGACTACAGCACCAAGTACCAGGGCTTCGACCCCAACGATCCCGAGTCCTTCATTTTCTTCAACCTCATCCAGAACGCGAACCTCGAGAATAGCCTCCTCTTCGCCGAGCAGCTCCGCCAGAGCATGGACGGGGGAGCGATAGAGCGCTCCCGGGGGATAAGCCAGAACGGGTTCGTGGTCCTGTGGAGGGCCTCGATGCCCGCCGCCCTCATCGAATGCGGCTTCATGAGCAACTCCGCCGACCTTACCACGCTGCGTGACGAGAAGAAGCGAGAGCAGCTGGCCGGGGACATCTACAACGGCTTCGCCTCCTACAAGAAGCTCTACGACGCCTCCGTCAGCGTCCCCTCCTCCAAGCCCCTTCCCCAGGAAGTGGACGGGGTGACCCCCAAGGACGAGGTGAAAGCCAAGGCCGAGGTGAAGACCGACCAGAAGGTCGACGAGAAAACCAAGGCAGATGTAAAGCCTGCCTCCGACACAAAGGGCAAGGCACAGACCAAGCCAGACGCCAAGCCCAAGACCGAGACAAAGCCCAAGACCGAGAAGGTAAGCTCCTCCCCGATGAAGGAGAGCGCCCCGGCCCTCACCCCGTCCAGTGTCATCTACGGGACCCAGGTGCTGGCGACCGGAAAGAAGACGTCCCCGACGGATCCATTCTTCAAGGGATACACCCCTCTCGAGACCAAGCCCGACAAACTCTACCGCTACCTCATCGGCACCTCGACTTCACTCGAGGAGGCGAGGAAGCTCCATGCGCAGATCGCCGACAAATACCCGGGATGCTTCATGGTGAAATATCAGGACGGGAAACTCACCACCATCAGCTCCAGGCAGAAGTGATTCAATGAGATAATTTAATTCACACATATCGAATCCACTGATAAACATTGTTGAATGAGGGTCGGAAGCGTATTTGGGGATATTTGCTTATTTTGAAATATTCAAATTTACAAAAATAGGGAAAATTAAGTATTTGCGAGGGTTAAAATTTTTCAACAACCTAACAATCAATTAGTTATAAAGATACTACCTAAATCGTTCAAATCGGCTCGAAATTTTTTCTAGGCAAGTAAAAGAAATTAAAAAAACAATAGGGGAAGAATTTTTTTATAAGAAAAATTTCCCCCAAATTTGCACTGCAAACCTCCTCCCGGGCGAGCTTCCGAGGGGGAGTCACTGACAGAAAACGGAAAAAGAACACACCTACCCAACCATCCCTGCTATAAGCCATGGTCAACCCCGCCTCCCGACAAGGGTCAAGGACGGGTCCCTTTCATCGGCAATGGAAGGCTGAACAGGTACGCATCACGAGGATTTCATGAATACGGAGAACGAATATTTGACAATCTGGGACAACTGTCTCCGGCTTTTCGGGGAGGTTGTAGAACCGCAGAAGTTCCAGACTTGGTTCAAGCCGCTGCGCCCGGTCTCTTTCGAGGGGTCGACGCTGACGGTGGAAGTTCCCTCCGACTTTTTCAGGGAGTATCTCGAGGAAATGTACCTCGACCTCATCAAGATGACCCTCAAGAGGGTGATAGGTGCGAACGCCCGCCTCGTCTACAAGCTGCACCCGGTCCACAACCAGGCAGCCGACATGACATATCCTGCAGCCCACACATCCACTCCCATCAATAAGCCACTGACCGTCAACACCTATTCCCCCCAGGGAAATCCAGGGGCCATAGTGTATCCCGGGATCAAGAGGCTCAAGATAAACCCCAGGCTCAACCCGGCCTACTGTTTCGGGAACATGGTGGAAGGGGACTGCAACATCATGGGCGTGAAAGCCGGACAGAGCATAGCGAAGACTCCCGGCAACACCCCGTTCAACCCCCTGTTCGTATTCGGCGGGCCCGGCCTCGGGAAAACCCATCTGCTGCAGGCCATAGGAATCGCAATCAAGGACGCCTTCCCCGACAAGGTGGTCCTGTACGTCACCGGGAACGAATTCAAGATCCAGTACATGGATGCGGTGGTGGTCCGCAACAAACTCACCGATTTCCTCGCTTTCTACATGAAGATGGACGTCCTCATCGTGGACGATATCCAGGACCTCATGGGCAATGCCACCCAGAATGCGTTCTTCAATATCTTCAACCATCTCCACGAGAACGGGAAACAGCTCATCTTCTCCTCCGACCGCCCGGCAGCCGACCTCCAGAATTTCGAGGCGAGGCTCCTGTCCCGCCTGAAATGGGGACTCAGCGTCGAGCTCACTCCGCCCGACTACAAGACCCGCCTGGAAATGCTCCGCTCAAAGGCCTTCAGGGACGGGGTCCGCATAAGCGACGAGGTCCTGGAATATCTCTCCGGGACCATCACCTCCAACTTCAGGGAACTGGAAGGGGCGCTCATATCCCTGGTGGCCAACGCAACCCTGGCCCACAGGGACATCACCCTCGAACTGGCGCAGAAGGTCACGGAGAACCTCATCGGGGAACCCAGGGAGCAGATATCGATGGATACCGTTACGGACACCGTGTGCGAGTATTTCAGCATCTCGAGGGATTCGCTCCTGTCCAACAGCCGCAAGAGGCAGATCGTGCAGGCACGCCAGATAGCCATGTACATGAGCCGCAACCTGCTGAACTGCTCACTTTCCACAATCGGTGCGGAACTCGGGGGAAAGGACCACGCCACGGTGGTTCACGCCTGCACAACAGTCCAGAACCTCATCGATACCGACAAGAATTTCCGTCAGTACATCCAGGAGATAGAGAAGCTGCTGGGCGTATCCCCCTCAAGATAGGGTTCCTGCCCGGAAGGCACAAGAAGAACACAAGGGGCCATTCCTCACCTACGGGGGATGCCCCTTTGCTTTTTATTGCTATATTTGCAGGGACGCTCACCCAGGGAGGGGGCGCCCCACGCTCAGACACCCGTAAAAACAATCAAAAAAAAACATCCATATGACATCCGAATCGGTTCTTTCGATATTCAGGGAGATAACCAAAATCCCCCGCGAGTCCGGCCATGAGGAGAAGATGACCGCCTTCCTGGTCGATTTCGCAAAGTCCCACAACCTCCAGTACAAGAAGGACTCCACCGGCAACGTCCTCATCATCAAGGAGGCGACCCCCGGCAAGGAGGAGGTCCCGACCCTTGTGCTGCAGGGTCACCAGGACATGGTCTGCGAGAAAGTCGCCTCCTCGAACCATGACTTCGGGAAGGACCCCATCGAGTACGTTATCGAGGACGGCTGGATGGTGGCCAAGGAGACCACGCTGGGCGCGGATGACGGCATCGGCGTGGCAGCCTGCCTCGCCATCCTCCAGAGCGACCTTCCCACCGGCAGGCTCGAGTGCCTTTTCACCATTTCAGAGGAGACCGGCATGGACGGCGCCATGGCCCTCGAGAGCGGGTTCTTCACAGGAAAGACCCTCATTAACCTCGATTCCGAGGACGAGGGACAGCTCTTCGTGGGCTGCGCCGGAGGAGTGAACACAATGGGCACGTTCAGCTACGTTCCCGAGGAAGTGAAGGAGGGCAGCTCCATCATCAAGATAACGATAGACGGGGCCATAGGAGGACACTCCGGGGACGACATCTTCAAGAACAGGTGCAATACCCTCCAGCAGATGGCCCGTTTCCTGTTCTCGGTGCTGAAGGAGGACCGCACCTACGCCCAGATCCTTTGCATCGACGGGGGCAACAAGCACAACGCCATCGCAAGGGAGACATATGCACTGCTCGCCGTTCCCGAGGGAAGGAAGGAAGAGTTCCTCTCCTCCTTCAGGACCTTCGGTGAGAACCTCTCCAAGGAGTTCTCGGTATCCGACCCCATGGTCCAGGTCCACGCCGAGACAGTCCAGTGCCCCCTTCCCGCAATCGACTCCGACACTGCCTTCAGGCTCGTTTCCTGCCTGCTGGCCCTCCATCATGGCATGCTCGCCATGAGCCAGGACATCGAGGGCCTCGTGGAGACCTCCAACAATGTCGCCTCCGTAAAGATGAAGGATGGTGGTTTCATCGAAATCTGCACATCCCAGAGAAGTTCCGTCGAGAGCGCCAAGGAGTTCATAGCCGACAAGATAGAGGCCGTGTTCACCCTGGCGGGGGCCACCTCCAGGCGTTCCGACCCCTATCCCGGCTGGAAGCCCGACATGGGCTCCCACATCCTGGAAGTGTCACGCCGCAGCTACGTGCGCCTCTTCGGCGTGGAGCCCGAGATCAAGGCGATCCATGCTGGCCTCGAGTGCGGACTGTTCCTGGAGAAGTTCCCGGGACTGGACATGATTTCGTTCGGACCGACTCTCAGGGGGGTGCATGCCCCGGGTGAGAAGCTGGACCTCGCCTCCAACGAGAAGTTCGTCCGTCACCTCTGCGACGTAGTCACTTCCTTCAAGTAGAAGACTTTTTTATCCAACTTATCCGACAGAGACGGCAAATGGCACTGCTTGCACCTTCCGTACTGGCCGCTGACTTCCTGCACCTGGAGCGGGACATCCTCTGGGCCAACGAACATGCCGACATCCTTCACCTTGACGTGATGGACGGCATCTTCGTCCCGAACATTTCCTTCGGCGTACCCGTGGTCCAGGCCATATCCACTCTCTCCACCATCCCCCTTGACGTCCACCTCATGATAGTGAGGCCGGACAGGTACATTCCCGTCTTCGCGAAGGCCGGGGCCTCCATGATAAGTTTCCACCTGGAGGCGGCCCTCGACAGCGGGATCAGTGCGGACAGCACCCTTGACCAGATACACTCCCTCGGGCTCAAGGCCGGGATAGCCATCGACCCGGACGTACCCGTAGCGGACCTCTTCCCCTACATCGGGAAGGCCGACTACTTCCTCATAATGAGCGTATTCGCAGGGTTCGGAGGACAGAAATTCATTCCCGCGACCCTGGACAGGATAGCTACGATGAGAGAAGAGCTGAAAAGGAAAGGGAACTGCTCCACCCTCATTGAGATAGACGGGGGAGTGAACCGGGAGAATGCCTCCTCCATCGCAAGGGGAGGGGCTGACATACTGGTGGCGGGAAGCGCCGTCTTCGGCTCGCCCTACAGGGACGAGGTGGTGGAGGCGGTGCACGAGAACACTCTCTCGGGGTAACGGAAGGGTCCCGCCCCTAAAGGACAAGCCACATAATTCGGTACATGCAAAGATGCAGAACTGATTATGTGGCTATTTTCGTGTTTTTCGAGGGGGTGGGGGAGAGGGGCGCAGAGGCTAGATTATGTAGCTGATCTCCTTGAAAGCGAAGGAGAGCTCCTCCCCGTCACGACGAAGCACCCTCAAAAGTCCCTGGGGGGTGCAGCCTAGGATTTTCCCCTCGAATGGCGCCCCGCTGCGGCAGTCGGTATACTCATGCCACTCGCAGAGGCGGTACATCTTCGATACATACTCGTCATGAAGCCCCTGGGGGGACGAAGCCAACATCCCGAGGTACCGGGAATAATGTCCAAGAAGCACCCCGAGCACCTCCTCCAGGTCGAAGACCCTTCCCGCCCCCTCGGGGCAGGAGGCCATCGATACGGGATTCATGAGCGAAGGGTCGAAACTCCGCTGGTTCACGTTGAGCCCGATTCCGACTACGCAAAGACCCAGCCCTCCGTCCTGGGATATCTTGTTCTCTATCAGCATCCCGCAGACTTTCCTGTCGCCTATGTAGATGTCGTTGGGCCACTTCACGCTGGAGGGGATCCCGTAGTCCCGAAGGGTGGAAAGGACGCTCAGGCTGGAGAGCTCCGACAGGGGGAACTGCCCGGCAGCCTTGATATCCGGGACAGGGTCCTTCCCCGGGCGGAGGGCGATGGAGAAAGTGAGGTTCACCCCCTTCTGGACTATCCAGCGGTTGCCCCTCTGCCCTCGGCCGGCGCTCTGGAAGCGGGCCGCCAGGACTGACATGTTGTCAACGACATCGGAATACCTGAGTATCTGAGAGTTAGTGGAATCGATCTCCTCCACCCACTCTACCTTCCAGGGTCCCACCATGACAATTTGTACTTCCCCCTGGACAGGGACCGGAATTTGCCTATCCATGGTGTAGTCTGGGTGCGTAGGGCAGAAGGTCTTATTTTTCATGGGAAAAGGAGATTTTTTGCTAAATTTGCACGATTATGCATTACTATCATTATTGGGAATGCAAAAGTAACAAAACATTCACAAAACAACGTAAAGAAACATCACTTACCATATGGCAGAAGAATTGACGTCAGTCCAGGTCATAGCCGAGGCGATGCTCGAGAAGAAGGCGCAGCGTGTCCTCTCCCTCGATCTGCGCGAAATCCCCATTTCCATCACCGACCATTTCGTGATATGCAACGCCGACTCCACCACCCAGGTGGCGGCCATCGCCGACAACGTCCTGGTGAAGATGGAGGAACGCCTCTCCCAGAAGGTCATGCGCATGCAGGGACTGGAGAACGACTACTGGGTCATCCTGGATTTCTCGGATGTCGTAGTGCACATCTTCCTTACCGAGTACAGGGAGTTCTACCGCCTGGAGGACCTCTGGGCCGACGCCCAGAGCAAGGAGTGGGAGGACGTCCCCGCCTCACAGAGGGCTGCGGGGGAGTCTACCGTAAGGGTCAAGCCCAAGGCGGCATCCAAGGTCAGGGCCTCCATCAAGCGCAAGGGCTTCCATCCCGCCGGTTCCGGGGAGGACATCCAGGACTAATGATCAACCAAGAATAAACTTCAGGAAATGCCCCAGCAACAAAACAGCAACAACAACCCACTCAGGGGGAACCCCCGGAAGAAGGGCCCCTTCAAGAGCGGGTTCTCGTGGTTCTACCTGATCATCACCGCGCTGATTTTCTGGATGCTCATAAGCACCAGGAACTCCTCCTCCGTCCAGCACACGGAGTGGGCCGACGTCAAGGAGATGATCGAGGCGGGGGATGTCAAGAACATAACCTTCGTCCGCAACGACTACAAGGGAACGGTGACCATCCGCCAGGAGAGCCTGTCCAAGTACCTCGACTCCTTCGGGGGGCAGATGCCCACCCGCTCACCCCATTTCGATTTCATAGTATCCAACAAGTTCGACCCCGAGAGCGTTTTCGGCGCCCTCAACGATGCCCTTCCCGGGGAGTCCCGTTTCACTGTCACCATGAAGAATAACGACCGCACCTGGATGCAGATCCTCGAGTGGGTGCTCTTCCCGCTCCTTCTCATCCTCATGTGGGTGTGGATGTTCAGGGGGATGGGACGGAACATCGGAGGAGGGGCCGGCGGCGGCATCTTCAGCCAGAAGCCCGCGGGCAAGCTGGCGGACAAGGAAAGCCAGAAAGTCACATTCAAGGACGTGGCCGGCCTGTACGGAGCCAAGGAGGAAGTCATGGAAATCGTCGATTTCCTGCGGAACCCCCGAAAGTACACCTCCCTGGGAGCCAAGATCCCGAAGGGAGCCCTTCTCGTGGGTCCTCCCGGAACGGGAAAGACCCTGCTTGCCAAGGCAGTGGCAGGGGAGGCCGACGTGCCCTTCTTCTCCATCTCCGGCTCCGACTTCGTGGAGATGTTCGTGGGAGTGGGAGCCTCCAGGGTGAGGGACCTCTTCCGCCAGGCCAAGGAGAAGGCCCCGTGCATCGTGTTCATAGACGAGATCGACGCCGTGGGCCGCGCAAGGGGGAAGAATGTGGGCTTCTCCTCCAATGACGAGAGGGAGAACACACTGAACCAGCTCCTTACCGAGATGGACGGCTTCGACACCAATAGCGGGGTCATAATCCTTGCGGCGACCAACAGGGCCGACATCCTGGACAAGGCGCTGATGAGGGCGGGACGTTTCGACAGGCAGATCCACGTCGACCTTCCCGAGCTCAAGGAGAGGGAGGAAATCTTCAAGGTCCACATGAGGGGCCTGAAGCTGAGCCCCGGCTTCTCTGTCGAGGAGATAGCCAAGCACACTCCCGGTTTTTCCGGGGCCGACATAGCCAACATCTGCAACGAGGCGGCCCTCACCGCCGCCCGCAAGGGCAAGGCCACCGTCGAGACCCAGGACTTCATGGATGCCGTCGACAGGGTCGTGGGAGGACTTGAGAGGAAGTCCGCCACCATAATGACCCCCTCTGAGAGGAGGACCATAGCCTACCACGAGGCGGGACACGCCCTGGTGCAGTGGCTGCTCCCTTACGCGGATCCCGTGTTCAAGGTGAGCCTCATCCCCAGGGGCAACGCCCTCGGCCTCACATGGAACCTTCCCCAGGAAAGGAAGATATATTCCCGTTCCTGGATGATGGACGTGATGTGCGCCCTGATGGGAGGAAGGGCAGCCGAGGAGATAGTGAACGGGGAACCCGCGTCAGGTGCCCTCAACGACCTGGAGAGGATCACCGGCATTGCCTACTCCATGGTCCAGTACTACGGCATGAGCGAGAAGGTGGGATACATTTCCTTCTACGATTCCACGGGTTCGCGCGGCTACGAACTCTCCAAGCCCTACTCCGAGAAGACCGCGGAGATGATGGACCAGGAAGTCAAGGACCTCGTCTCCGAAGTGCACAAGCGCACCACCGACATCCTCCTTTCCCACAGGGAGCAGTTCGACAAGGTCGCCGGTATGCTCCTGGAAAAGGAAGTCATAATGGCAGAGGACCTGGAGAGGATACTTGGACCGAAGGTAAAGCCCGAGGGCGAGGAGGAGCCCTCGTACAGCCACTCTGGCGATGAGGGGAAAGGCCCGGACTCCAGCGTTTCCTCTCTCGACCATGGATTCTCCGACACCTCCACCACGGCTTAAGCATTGACCGGGGAGGGGGAGCGCCTCACACCCCGTGGCACGGGCCTCCCCCCTTTCCCTTTTCAAACAGCCTCCCATAAACCATCAAACCCGGCACACACTCCATCTGACAATGAAGGACATCCTCATAAGGACACTCTCGGGCATCCTGTTCATCGGGATAATGCTCGGCGGACTGCTGGTGAACAAGTTCCTGTTCGCCGCCCTGTTCATCCTGATGATAGTGGGAATGATGACGGAATACTACCGGATGACATTCGGGGGGAAGTTCAGGTACTCGAGGATCGTGGCCATAGTGACCGGGGTTACCTTCTTTGCCCTGATCTTCTGCAACTGCGTCTGGGATTTTCCCCTGCGCTACATGAGCATCGCCATGATCCCCCTGCTCGTACTGATGGGAATGTCCATCTATTCCAATGACAGGGGGGACTTCCGGATGTTCTCGCACATCTACACCGGGCTCCTGTACATTGCGGTCCCCATATCGGTATCCTCCTTCCTCGCTTTCGACGGGGAGGGGAACTTCTCGGGGAAGCTGCTTCTGTACCTGTTCATAATCATCTGGTCCTCTGACGTGGGGGCCTACCT
Source organism: uncultured Bacteroidales bacterium (assembly GCA_905235445.1). Taxonomy (GTDB): domain Bacteria; phylum Bacteroidota; class Bacteroidia; order Bacteroidales; family UBA932; genus Cryptobacteroides. The sequence goes on along the minus strand of CAJOLJ010000010.1, from coordinate 27,141 downwards.
CTTCGGGGTCCTTCTGGGCAAAAGGATCCCCGCCAAGCTCTTCCCGTCGATTTCCCCGAAAAAATCATGGGTGGGCTTCTTCGGGGGGCTGGCCTGCTCGGTGAGTGCGGCCGTCATACTGCAGGTGACCGCCCTCCTGGGATATCCCCTCATCCAGAGCATCGGCCTTGCCATTGTGATGCACGTGGCCGGGGTGTACGGGGACCTGTTCGAGTCGCTCTGGAAGAGGACCTACGACCTCAAGGACTCCGGCAGCATAATCCCCGGGCACGGAGGTCTCCTGGACAGGTTCGACTCCTCCATCATGGCCCTTCCAGCGGCCCTTGTATACCTGGTCCTGACGGGCCTCCTATAAACACTCATCGCACCTAACACTCTATGATAAGGAGAATAGACTCAGACTCTTACGGGACCATTGCCGTTGTGTGCGGCATAGTTGCCGCCGCCCTGGCCCCGCTGGACATCTTTTGCCGCAACCTATGGATTCTTGTCCCGGTAAACACCCTAGCCCTCCTTTTCATGTTCTTCGTGGTATGGTTCCACCGAGTCCCCGAGAGGGGGAAAGCGGGTTCGCAGAGCGTGGTGTCTGCAGTGGCGGACGGGAAAATCGTTGAAATCTGCGTCGCCTACGAGAAGGAGTTCCTCCACATGAACTGCATAAAGGTATCCACCTACATGGACTTCTTCGACGTTCATGCGAACTTCTGGCCGCTCACTGGCACCATCACCTACTACAAGTACCATCCCGGCAAGTACATGCTGGCCTTCCTGCCGAAGTCCTCCGACCTCAACGAACATTCCTCCACCTGCATATCCAGTCCCGGCGGGGACGTATTCTTCAAGCAGATAGCGGGCACTTTCGCCCGCAGGATAGTATGCAACTCAAAGGAAGGCATGACCACAGTGGCGGGAGAGCAGTGCGGCATCATCAAGTTCGGTTCCCGCATCGACATGTTCCTTCCCCTGGACGCCGAAGTGCTGGTAAAGGTAGGGGACAAGACCGTGGCCGCTGAAAGTCCCATCGCAAGACTGAAAGCCTAGCCAGGAGGGGTGAGTGGGGCCGTAAAATAAATAGGGGAGACCGACTGCGGCCTCCCTTTAGTTTTGACGGGGCGGGCTCTAGAGCTCCTTCTCGATGAGTTCCAGCAGCTTACCGGGGGCCTCGGCCTCGGGGACGTGCATCATCACGGGGGTCCTTCCCTTGTAGATGGATACCTTTCCGTTGCCTTCCCCGACATAGCCCCAGTCCGCATCCGCCATCTCCCCGGGACCGTTGACCACGCATCCCATGACGGCTATGACGACGTTCCTCAGGTGCGAGGTCTTCTCTTTCACTGCCTCGAACGCCCCCTGCAGGTCGTACATTGTCCTTCCGCACCCGGGGCAGGCTATGTACTCCGGCTTGTAGAAGCGGCGGCGGCAGGCCTGCATGAGTTCGTCCTCGAAATAAGCCCCCTCCCCGCTTGCCTCCAGGTCCACGATCCTTCCGTCTTTGTCGATGTAGTCACCCACTATCTTGACGGAGTCTATCCTCCTGTCCAGCAGGTCCGGGCCCCAGTCGCAGGAGAGGTCGCGCAGAAGCTGCTCCCGGGACTCGCTGTGGTAGGTGGCGACAAAGTTCCTGCCTTCCCCGCTCAGGCCACTGTCATCATGATAGTCGAGATCCTCGAAATGGTGCAACGAGGACTCGAAGAAATCCTGCTCGTCAGTGGAGTAACGCCCCGAGAGGTACTGTCCCTCGGGTATCTCGGCCACGGGGTCCTCGGTGAGGGAGACCCTCACGGTATCGCCGATCTCCTCCTCAAGCAGCGCGGAAATCCCCACATGCGACTTGATCCTTCCCGAGTCGCCGTTCCCGGCCTCGGTCACCCCGAGGTGCAGGGGATACACCATGTTCTTTTCTTTCATCATCCTGTCGAGGATTCTGTAGGCCTCGACCATCACGACTGTGTTGGAGGACTTGAGGGATACGACGAGGTTCCCGAAGGACTGGGCCTCGCAGAGCTCTATCCATTCCATGGCGGCGAGGGCCATGGCCTCGGGGGTGTTTCCGTACTTGTCGGTTATCCTCTTCCCGAGGGAACCGTGGTTGAGCCCGATGCGGACGGCTGTGCCGTAGTCCTTGCACACTTCCAGGAGAGTGGCAAGCTCGCTGCAGGCTTTTTCGTGGTCGGGGTGGAAGTTCCCCGGATTGATCCGGACCTTGTCCACGAAGGGGGCCACGGCAATGGCTGTCTTCGAAGAGAAATGGATGTCCGCCACGATGGGAACATCATAACCCAGATCGCGGATATTGGTCCGTATTTTCCTTAGAGGTTCCACATCCGGGAGTCCCGGACAGGTTATCCTTATGATGTCGGCCCCGGCTTCGCACATGCTGATGCACTGAGTGGTGGTGGCCACCACATCGGAGGTGTGGGTGTTGCACATGGTCTGGACAGCTATCCTCTCTCCGTTCCCAATGGTAAGATCCCCTATGCGGGCGGTAAGGTATTTCATGATGGGGTGGTATTTATTGTGTGTCAATTGTTCATTTTACGTATGCACCGATAGGGGCAGCTACGCCTATGCGGTTCGCCTACGGTCCTACCTGGGTGTTTCGTACCCTCCTGCGCCCCTGTTGTACACCAGGTCGCGGGCTTCCCTTCTAAGCTGGTGGGACGTCTTGCCGGTTCGCTTGGTCAGCTGGTAGTGCACTCCCACCGAGATCACTATGTCCAGGGGATAGGCGAAGCGGTAGTAGTAGGGGGAGTTGTAGTCCGGCTCATAGAGCGAGGACCAGCCCCACTTGAGTCCCGCCTTGAAGTGTACCTCGATGGGGTCAAGGATGACCCCGATTCCTGCCCCGCCCTTGACGCCGAACTCCCATCTCCTCTCATAGTCATGGAATGTGTCGGCGAATTCAGGGTCCATCCAGGGGCCTTCCCTGTGGATGGAGAGGCGGTAACCGAGGAACGGGCCCGCCTCGGCTATCAGCTTGATTTTCCATATGTCCACATGGAAATGGGAAAGCATCTCCCCCCATGCGATGTTGTAGGTGGCCGTGACCGCACCGTCAACGTGGGAGGAATACTCCCCCTCGTCGTTCTGCTTGAAGACGTATCCGTCCCGCCCGTAGAACGCACCCACCTGGAGCCCGAAGTAGGGCATCATGCCGAACATCTTGTTGTGGAAAGTGACGGTGGCGCCCACATCCCCGATGAGAGGGAGGCGTCCCTGCCTCTTCGTCGGGTTGAAATCCATCCAGTGAAGCCCGCCCCCGTACTGGAGTCCCACCAGGAAGTAGTCGTTGATGGGAAGGGACTTATTGATGTCGATGGAGTCGAGATAGGCATCCGTGTACTCCTCCTCCAGGGTGATGGTCACATCACCATTATTCTGGGCCCGGGAGGGGAGGGACAGGGCACAGAAGAGGGCCACCGCAAGGAGGAGGGCCCCCGGGGAAGCGGTGCGGCGCTTTTGCTTATATGTTGTAACCATTGGAAGTATCATCATCTTCACTTCTGCTTCGGTGGGTGGGGTGGGCTAATCCGCGAAGAGTGCCGCCACGTCTATGTTCTGCTCAAGTTCCGCCCCCTCGGGGATGTTCAGGAGGTAGCCCCCGTCCCTTAGGCGAAAGAGTTTCACCTTCTCGGGCATCCTGTGCTCCAGCAGGGAGCCCGTGTCGACCACGCCGTTGCGGTTGCGGTCCTCGGTGAGGCGGATGGAATATTTCGAGCCGCCCTTGATGTAGGGGAAGAGGAGGGAGCCGTCCTCCTCTATGACATAGGACCTCACCACCTTGTCCCTCTTCTCGTTGAGGAGGTCCACGATGTACTTGGCATTCACTCCGCTGAGGTTGAGGGTCAGGGAAGCGAGCTTGTCGTCCTTGGGGAGGGACACCTTGACCTGGGAGGAGTCGTTGTAGTAGCCGTTGATATCGCGGAACTGCCTCCAGGGAACCTTGAGGATGTACTCGTATCCGGGCAGCAGCTTCTCCGTGGGAGTGAGGGTGTAACGCCTCAGGTTCAGGGAGTCGCGCCTGACCTTGAAATTCATCATGGCCTCCTGCTGGCGGGGGTTGACGGACTTGAGTGTCACCGAGTCGAAGCCTTCCCAGATTATGGGGTACTTGAAGTTGAACACGAAACCGTCCTGCTCCACCTTGTCCGCCTCCGCCTTGATTTCCACGACGCAGGTAGTGTCATCATGCTTGAGGTCCCGGCGGGAACTTCTCCTGCCGCCGGACTTGGAGCCCCCTTCCTCATAGAGCCTCAGATGCTCGGTGAAGGGCTCGAGCTTCCCGAGGGAGTCGGTCTTGAGGTAATCGACGAACACATGCAGGGTATCGGGCATCCTGCGCCTGTCGTTCACCCATACCTCCAGGGAGTCCCTCTGGATATTGAACTGGGTGATGAGACGGTTATGGGGGATGCCACGGATCCACATGGAGTCTATCTTGGCGTCCGGGGCCATGAATGACATGTAGAAACTCCTTGGAGCGGTCCTCTTGTGCTCCTTTATCAGCTGCTTGGAAGGCCTTTCACGGAAAAGCGCCAGCTCGTACTGGCTGTTCCTGGCCATGCAGTGCGCAGAGTCCTTCATGTCGTACTTCAGCACCTCGGGGAGGGTGTCGTTCACCACTATGGAAGGAATGATGACGGAGTCCACGAAGGCGACCTTGTCGTTGTCCGGGTCGTACTTGTTGTTGTTGGCCTCGTCCAATATGGCGTACAGGCGGTACGGGGCCGCAGCCACGTTCCTCAGCGCGAAGTAGCCCCAGTCGTCCGTACGCACCGAAGCGTCGGGGGTGGAGAGGAACAGGGCCGAGTCGGCGAGGTCCCTGTACATCATGACGGTCGCCCCCTTGACGGGCTGCAGGGTATTGCAGTCAACCACGGTGCCCGTGACGAGCATCGAGTCCAGGGAGGGTCCCGTCGAGAAATACAGCGTGAACCCGGGGTACATGTTGCCCTCGTTGTTGTCCGCGATGGCACCTATGAGGTTCAGGGTATAAGTCGTCGAGTCCCTCAGCGGTTCCTCGAAATACACTTCCACCGTTTTCCCCTTGAGCCTGTAGCGCGGGGCCTTGGAGAGGGGAGGGGAAAGGTAGATGCCCTTGGGCTCCTTCACGGTCACGTACTCGTCGAAGGTGATCTGTATCTTGGTGTCGGTGGGCACGTTCACATCCCCGGGGAGGGGACGCAGGCCCACGATGACGGGAGGGATGGTATCCTTCTTGCCGCCGGTGGGCGGGGTCTTGGTGTTCGCGCACGAGGGGGCGAAAAGGACCGGGCCCAGGACTGCTGCCAGGACGGCGGCAAGGCCCCACAGGGCCCCCCTGCCGCTCCCTTCCCCGGGACGGCCGGCGTTGAGGTATGTTTTTTTCCTATTCATCTGCTCTGTAAGTACACAAACTACTGATCTGCACTCCGGTCAGTGCTTCGTTTCTCTCTCTACTGGACAAGAGCGGGAGAGGCCCCTCCGTCCCTTCCCCCGTCATCATCCGTCTTCCCCGGCAGGTCGATTCTCTCCAGCTCGCTTATCCCGTCGACATGGCGGAGCTGCTCGAGGAGGCTCCCAAGGACCTCCTTGTCCTTGACCTGCAGGTCGATATGGCCCTGGAATATGCCACCGGAAGTGTCCAGGGTCAAGTGCTTGATATTCATTCCCATCACCAGGGATATGTACTTGGTGATGTCGCTCAGCAGCCCCACCCTGTCAATCCCCCGCATGGTTATCCTCACGGGATACTCCCTCTGGAGGGAGGACTGGGAGCTCCAGCGGGGAAGCACTATCCAGTCCCCGTGCTTGGTGGATATGCGCTCGGCCACGGAGCAGGACTTCCTGTGGACCGTGATGCTGCCGTCGGGGGCGAAGAACCCCACGACGCTCTCCCCGGCAATGGGGTTGCAGCACGGGGCCATGGCGTAGCGGTACGGGTCGGCGGGGGAGTCCATGTGGAAGGCCGTCCTGTCGAAGTTCTCGCCAAGCGAGGCGGGTGGCGGGGTTGCCTGCGGGACCTTCACCCTGGCGGGGGCGGAGCCCTCCGAGGGCTCCGCATTGTCGCGGGATTTCTGGAAATCCCTCCTTCCGAACCCCTTGATGTAGTCGATGATCGAAGAGGGACGGGGACGGTACCGGTCGAGGTCCACCGCGGATGCTATCCTCTCGAAGGAGATCAGCCCGAGGCCGTAACGGAAGAGGATCTCGTTGGGGCTGTTTATGGACAGGACCGCCGTCAGTTCCCGCATGAGATCCTCCGAGAGGGGGACGTTCATCTGCGAGAGCTTTTCCTCCAGCTGGCTGCGTCCGAAAGCTATGACCTCGGGACGCATGGACCGGAAATAGTCCATTATCAGGCTCTTGGCATGGCGGGTCCGGACGAACTGGAGCCATTCCTTCTTGGGAGTCTGGCTCTGGGCGGTAATGATCTCGACGGTGTCCCCGCTACGCAGTTCGTAGGAGAGGGAGACCAATTTCAGGTTCACCTTGGCCGCTATCGCGGTGCGGCCGATGTCCGAGTGTATCTGGAACGCAAAATCCAGTGCCGTGGAACCCTTCTCCACGCTCCGCTGGTCCCCCTTCGGGGTGAATACCACTATGTGCGAGGAAGTGAGGTCCTCGTGTATGAGGTCCAGCAGGTCCAGGGCGCTTACGTCCGGGTTCACCAGTATCTCCTTCACTTTCTCGAGCCACTGGTCCACCGCCCCGTCGGAGGAGGAGATGTACCCGTCCTTCTTGTAGGCCCAGTGCGCCGCGATGCCCTTCTCCGCTATGTCGTCCATGCGGCGGGAGCGTATCTGGACCTCCACCCACATGCCCTTGTCGTTCACAAGCGTGCAGTGCAGGGCCTCGTAGCCGTTGCTCTTCGGGTGCTTGACCCAGTCCCGCATGCGGTCGCTCTTGTAGGCGTAAATGCCGGTTATGATGGAGAAAATGTGGTAGCACTGGTCCCTTTCGGATTCCTTGCTCCCGGGGGGAGGGGAGAAAATGATTCTCACGGCGTACAGGTCATACACCTGCTCGAAGCTCACTCCCTTGGTATTCATCTTCTTCCAGATGGAATAGGGAGTCTTCACCCTCTTTTTTATGTGGAAAGAGAACCCGGAGGCGGAGAGGGCATCCTCGATGGGGCGGATGAAGGAGTCTATCTCCCTCTCCTTGTCGGTGGAGTCCCGGTTGATGAGCCCGGTGATGGTGTTGTAGGCCTCCGGCTCCTTGTAGCGGAGCCAGATATTCTCCATCTCGCTCTTTATCCCGTACAGGCCCAGGCGGTGGGCCAGGGGGACGAAGATGAACATGGTCTCGGACAGTATCTTGTCCCGCTTGTATTCGGGCATGTACTCTATGGTCCTGCAGTTGTGCAGGCGGTCCGCGAGTTTGATGAGGACGACCCTCACGTCGTCACCCAGCGTGAGCAGGATCCTCTTGAAGTTCTCGGCCTGGAGGCTCCTCTCCTCTTCCCTGTCCTCGCTCTCCCCCCCGGGGGCCTCGTCCCCGTCGGGGAGTCCCATCCGCCTCCTGTCGTCCAGGACGGTCTTAATCTTCGTCAGCCCGTCGACCAGGCTCGCTATCTTCTTCCCGAAGAGCCTCTCGATGTCCTCCACTGTGTAGTCGGTATCCTCCACGACATCGTGCAGGAGGGCCGCCGAGATGGACTTGTAACCGAGGCCGATCTCCGTTACGACGATCTTGGCCACCGCTATCGGATGGATGATATAGGGTTCACCGGAGCGCCTCCGCACATTCTTGTGCGCGGCGCTGGCAAATTCGAAGGCCTGCTGGATCACTTCCAGTTCCTCCGAGGAGGGACATCGCCTCCTGGCGGCCTCCTTCAGCTCGGCGTACTCCCGGGAGATGACCTCGTAGTCCTTGCTCGTAAACGGTGAATAACTCATTTTCCTGTAATTGCAGTTGTTTGGTCAGTGTACTGAAGTCGTTGCGAATCGCTCCGCCCCCCACCTCCGTGCCCCTTACATCCCGGGGAACAGGCTTCCGGGGTCGCCCTCTTCGGGAGAGGAGCCCTCCTCCTCTCCTATCATGGCGAGGAAGGTGGGATAGTCTATTACGCTGATTCCCAGGGATGAAGCCTTTTTCATCTTCTCGGGACCGGGCTTCTCCCCGGCAAGGAGGTAAGTCGTCCTGGATGATATCGAAGAAGAGTTCTTGCCGCCGTATCGCTCTATGGTGGCCTTGACGAAGTCACGGCTGACGGGCTCCCCGCCAGGGGAAGTGAACGTACCGGACACTACGAAGGACATTCCCCCGAGGGGCGATGCCCCGCTCCCGGCGGAAGGCTCCCGCCTCTGCACCTCCATCCTCAGTCCCGCCTCCCTCAGGCGCTGGATTTCCTGGAGGTTGCCCTCGTCGCTGAAGAAGGACTGGATGCTCGTGGCTATGACCTCCCCGACATCGGGACAGGAGAGGATTTCCTCCCGGGTGGCGCGCCCCAGGGCGTCCATGCTCCCGAAATGCTCCGCCAAGGTCTTGGCAGTGCTTTCCCCCACATAGCGGATGCCCACTGCGAAGAGGACCCTCTCGAAGGGAACGCCGAGGGACCCCTGCACACTCTCAAGGAAGTTCCGTGCGCTCTTGGCTCCCCATTTCTCCAGGGTCAGCAGTTGCTCCTCCCTCAGGTGATAGAGGTCGGAAGGGTTCTTCACGAACCCCCTGTCATAGAGCTGGGAGGCCGTGGCCTCACCGGCCTCTATGTTCATGGCCCTTCGTCCCATGAAATGAAGTATCCTCTCCTTTATCTGGGCGGGGCAGTGGTAGGCGTTGGGACAGAAGCTCTTGGCCTGGCCCTCGTCACGAAGGAGGGGAGTGCCGCACTCGGGACACACTGTGGGGAAAACGGGCTCGAGGGTGTCCGCACCCCTCAGGGACTTTTCGACTCCCACTATCTTGGGGATTATCTCCCCGCCTTTCTGGACGTGGACATAGTCCCCGATACGGATCCCCAGGATTCGCATCTGGTCCTCGTTATTGAGGGTCGCCCTCTTGACGGTGGTCCCCGAGAGGAGAACCGGCTCAAGGTTTGCGACGGGGGTCACGGCCCCGGTCCTCCCGACCTGGTAGTCAATGGAAAGGACCTTGGTGGTGACGTCCTCCGCCTGGAACTTGTATGCCACAGCCCAGCGCGGGAACTTGGCCGTATATCCGAGCGTCGACTGGGCGCCCAGTTCGTTAATCTTGATGACCACCCCGTCCGTGGGATAGGGGAGGGAGTGGCGGGCGGTGTCCCAGTGCGATATGAACTCCCTCACTTCCTCCAGGGTGGAACAGATCCTCCTGTCGGGGGATACGGGAAGCCCCCACGAGGCGGCGGCCCTGAGGGCGTCGTCATGGGTGGGATAGGGACAGGCCTGCGCCGGAACATGGTACAGGGTGCACCACAGGCCGCGGCTTGCCACCTCATTGCTGTCAAGGAGTTTGAGGGAGCCCGAGGCGGCGTTGCGGGTGTTTGCGAAAAGCGGGAGCCCCCCGTCCGCCCTCTCCATATTCAGCCTGTCAAACGAAGCGAAAGGCATGAGGATCTCCCCCCTTATCTCGAAGTCGGCGGGGATGTCCTTCCCACTGAGGGCCTGCGGGATGTTGGATATCCTCAGGACGTTTGCGGTCACGTCGTCCCCGACCTGCCCGTCACCCCTGGTGAGGGCCCTGAATAGTTTCCCGTCCTTGTATGTCAGGCAAATGGCGGTCCCGTCGAACTTCAGCTCGCAGCTGAAAGTGAAAGGCCCTGGAAGGGTCTTCTGGGCCCTGGCGACAAAGTCCTCCACCTCCTCCATGGAGTAGGTGTTGGGAAGGGAGAGCATGGGATAGCGGTGGGGGAACTGCTGGAACTCCCTCCTGGGGGAGGGGTCCATGGCGTCGGCGGGGAGAGCCTCCCCGGACATCGGGGCGCTCTCCAGGTCGCTTCCCACCCTATGGGTGGGGGAGTCGGGGGAGTCGAACTGGGGCCAGGCCCGCTCCAGGTCCTCCAGCTCATGCATCAGCTGGTCATACTCGTAATCGGATATGACAGGGGCATTGTGGATGTAGTACAGGTCGGAATTCCTCCGTATGAAAGCACGGAGCTCCTCTATCCTGGCCCGTGCGGATTCACTCTCTGAAGAGGAATCCCCGGCATCGGGTTTTGGCGACGTATCTTCCTGACCTACAGGCTCGGGCTTCCCGGGGGAGAGATCCTCCAAGACATCGAAGAGGCTCGGGCCTTCCTCAAGGGGTGCATTTTGTTTTGCCTTACGCATATTTGTAGTGTCTTGACTGGTGCGGACCACATAGCGTCCTTTGAATCCAATTTACAAATATACTCCTTATTTTTAAGAATTCGGGATTTTTGGCAAGGGTATTTTTCATCATCTCCGCAGGGGCAGGCGCCCCCATCCCCAAAAGCACGCCCACAGTGGCTATTTTTGCATGAAAAAGGGAAAAGCGGTATAGTTTTTCCTAAATTTGCATTTCCTGGAGAAATACCGAAAAAAGAACTTCAACAAATTCAATATGAAAAGAAACATAGTTTTCTCCATTCTGGGAGCACTGTCGGTGGCAGCCCTGGGAATGTGCGTTTCATCCTGCGAGCAGAACGCTGACGAGCCCGCAGCCGTGACTTCGCTCAGCGTATCACCCTCCTCTGTCTCAATCCCCTGCGAAGGAGGGGAAGCCACCCTCACGGTGGGAGCCTCGGGGAACTGGATAATCTCCGGGATGCCCTCATGGCTTGGCGCCTCCCCCTCCAGCGGCAACAATACCGTCACATCGACCTCCCTCAGAGCCCAAAGCAACGACTCCTTCGATCCCCGGTCCGCGACCCTCACCCTCACATGCGCCGACAAGTCCTCCACCGTCACGGTGGAGCAGGCCGGACAGCTCAGGCCCCTTGGCGTGGCCCCCTCGGTCATGGTGCTGAGCATCCGCGGGGAGACTTTCAAGGTGAAGGTCACGACTCCCGACAACGGGGAGGCCTCCGTCTCGGGCAAGCCCGAGTGGATCACCCTCGAGGGCGCGGATGGCAACACCTTCACTTTCTCCGTACCCGCCAACTACACCGAACAGAGCCGTAGCGGGGAAATCATCTTCAGCAGGAGCGGTTTCCTGGATGCCAAGGTGACCCTCTCCCAGGAATTCATACCGATGGTATTCGAACTGAGCTCCAACGTGATAGAGGTGGGAAGTGACGGTGGCGAAGTGAAGGTAGTTGTGACTTCCACCATCGGCTACCACACCCAGGACCTCATCGGGGAATGGATCCACGAAGGGGGTGTAAGGGACCTGGGAGAGGACCGCTATGAGCATACCTACACCATCGACCCCAATCCCGATACGGAACCCCGCAGCGGGCTCATCTCCTTCTGCAACGACAACCAGGTCTGCGTCCCGGTCCAGATAATCCAGGGAGGTTTCGCGAACCGGTACAAGCACTACGGGCTGTTCATGAGGTACACTGCCACCTGGTGCCCCTGGTGCCCGATGATGGCGGATGCCGTGGGCGAGGCCCAGAAGGATTATCCCGACAAGTTCATCCAGGTGTGCCTGCACATGAGCGGGAGCGACCTATACTTCCCCGATGCCTATAGCATCGCAGCCCCCTACAACATCGAGTACCTGCCGACGGGCATAGTGGACGGCAGGGTCGAGATTGAGAACAATGATCCCTCCGTGAACAAGGGTAGTATCATAAACGCCCTGAAGCAGACCCAGGAGAAATATCCCGACAACTGCGGCATCGAGATAAGGACCTCCCTCGAGGGCAGGACCATCTCCGTGGATGCCGACATCCATGCCAAAGCGGCGGGGAACTACAAAATCACGGTGCTCCTCCTCGAGGACAATATCGTGAAGGCGCAGAGCCACTATTCCCTCGGGACGGTCACCGACTATGTCCACAATGACGTGGCAAGGGCCTCGTTATCCGATGCGGGCGGGACTCCCTTCACGGCGGAGGTCCCCGGTGCGGTCAACAGTTTCCATTTCTCGAAGGGCATCAACACCGCCTGCGATATCGACAACATGAGGGTCCTCGTGTACGTCCAAAGGGAGTTCGGGGACCAGGAGAAGATCCAGAGCGGCGACTACGGGAACTACTACGTGGACAATGCGGCCACGGTGAAGGTAGGGGAGGACCTCCCGCTCAGCGTCATCTGACATCATAGCGGCGGGGCCCCCTCCGCCAGGAGGGGCTTTCCCCGGGCCGCGATCAACACTCGACACTTACATGAAGACAATACATTACGCCATTCTGTGGGTGGCCCTGCTCCTTGTCGGGACACCCGCTCTCCGCTCACAGGAACTTCCCGACGTGCAGGTGCAGGACCCCTCCTCCAAGGCCATTGCCATAAGGAGCCTCCTGGACGGGAAGACCCCCATCGTCCTCGCCTTCTGGTCCTCGACCTGCAAGCCCTGCATGAAGGAGCTTGACGCCCTGACGGACAACTTCGGGGACTGGTCGGAGGAGGTGCCCTTCCGCATATACGCCGTCTCCAACGACGACTCCCGCTCCCTGACGAGGGCCAAGGCCATGCCCCAGGGCAGGGGCTGGGACGCTTTCCCCTTCCTGTACGACGTGAACCAGGACCTCTGCAGGGGCCTCAATATCACGGCCATTCCCTATGCAGTGGTAATAGACAAGGACGGGAAGATAGCCTACACCCACCTAGGCTACATGCCAGGAGACGAGGACGCCCTCTTCGAGGAGGTGAAAAAGCTCTCCTCCCCGTCCGTAGGCAAGAAAAAGCGCAAATGACACCCCATTCCCTTTCAAGAGTTACCGCCCCCAGGAGCAGGACCTTTCCCCCCATGGCCCTGGCCCTTGGGGCGGCTTTCCTCTTTCTTGGGGCGGGAAGCGCCCGTTCCCAGGGGAGGCTCACCGGTAGTTTCGACAGCAATACGATAATCTACACCGCCGACCCCGTCACCCACACCGAAGTATCCCCCGACAACCGCTACGGTTCAATGAATTACCTCAAATTGGACTACGGGGCGAAGGACTGGGGAGCGGGACTCAAGATGGAGTACCACCCCTCGGTAATCAAGGGCTTCGATGCTTCCCTCAAGGGAGGCTCCCTCACGGGCATCTACGCCAGGTGGGGGAAGACCCTCGGCGGGGTCAAGGTGGAGGTCACGGCCGGGGACTTCTACGAGCAGTTCGGAAGCGGCATCGCACTGCGTAGCTACGAGGACCGTGAACTCGGGATAGACAACTCCATCGGAGGAGCCAGGATCGCGCTCTCAGCCCTGGAAGGGGCCGTCCGGGTAAAAGTCCTGGGCGGTTTTCCCCGGTACGGGATCGGTTCCATGCTGAACTCACGGACGACCACACTCCTTGGCGGAGCCGACCTTTCGGTAAGGCTGAACGACATTCTCGGCATAGACAAGGAGAATGCCACCCTTCTTCCCCTTTTCACCCTGGAGGGAAGCTTTCTCAACAGGCACGAGGGGACGGTTCCCTCCGATATCGAGGCCCTTTCACGGGCAGGGGGATTCTCCGTCCCGAGCGATGTGCTTTCGACAAGCGCCCGCCTTCTCGTGGAAAAAGGCCCCGTCTCCCTTTCCGGGGAATGGGTCCACAAAGGCAGGGACCTCACTTCCACCCACACCCTGGGAAGCCTCCTGGACTGGGGCCTCGGGGACGGGGATGCACTGCTTCTCGGTGCATCCGCATCCATCGGGAACGTAAGCGCCACCCTCACGGGAAGGCAGCTCAGGAACATGGAGGACAGGATGTTCCGGACAGCAGGGGCCCTGACGGAAGGCAATACTCTCAACTACCTTCCTTCCCTTTGCCAGATGCAGACTTATCTCCTTGCCGGACTGAACCCCTATACGACCCTCGCCAGGGGAGAGAGGGGAGTGCAGGGGGACCTTTATTGGAGGCTCCCCAGAAGGAGCGCCCTCGGAGGTAAGTACGGGATGAACATCCATATTGGCGGGTCCTATATCTGGGCCTTGCCGGTGGCGCTTTCCAACCATGACAGCCCAGCCATGGCCTACAGGGACCTGAATTTCGACATCGAGAAAAAATGGTCCCCCGAGTTGAGGACGGTCCTGTTCATCTCCATCCAGGAGAACTCCCCCTCCCACGGGCAGACTTCCCGCACCGATGCCCAGAATGTGTTCGTCCTGGACGGTACCTACAAGTTCAGGGGCTCCCCGTTTTCCATACATGCTGAGCTTCAGTACCTTTATTCCCAGGAACTTACGAGGGACTGGATGGCGGGTGTGCTTGAGGTGAACTTCGCACCCCACTGGGGCCTCGCCCTTTCCGACATGTACAACCACGGAAGCACCAAGGTCCATTACTACAGCGCCATGTGCAGCTACTCCCAAGGGGCACTGCGCGCCGAACTGTCCTTCGGGAGGAACAGGGAGGGGATGGTCTGCTCGGGCGGGGTGTGCCGCTTCCGTCCCGCCTACACGGGAGGGCAGCTCACCATCAAATACTCGTTCTGACACCAAACATTCACACACATAATACAGTGCATACAGATTTCGTAAAATGAGATTACCTGTTCCGCTACATGGGATGTTGCTTCCCGCCTTCTTCCTCATCTGTGGCGCCCTCCTTGCGACGGGAGGCTGCGTCGGGGTGCACGATGACCTTGACGGGGGCATATCCCTGCACTGCACAAGGATGGCGGTGAATATCCTGGAAGGGGAGGACGTGTCATTCTCGGTCCTCTCGGGGCCCAATGACGTAACCTCTCTTTCAACCATTTACATGATTTCTTCGTCAGGGAACGAGCCTCTGGGGGCCTACTCCTTCAGACCCGAAAGCGAGGGCGTGTACACTTTCATGGCGGAGTGCCAGGGCCACTACTCCGATCCCGTCTCCATCAGCGCAGCCGCGCTGCAGACCACGGGGGACTCTTTCCTGCGCAGGACCGTCATAGCCGATTTCACCGCCACATGGTGCACCAACTGCCCCCAGATGGCGGCCGCCCTCTCCGAGGCGCAGGCCCGAAGCGGAGGAAGGCTCCTCAAGATTGCCGTCTACTACCTCGACGAGTTGCAGATCCCGGCGGGAAAGGCCCTCACCGAGAGGTTCGGCATCGCCGCGCTCCCTGCGGTCATGACGGGGTTCGACAATACCCTTATGACCAGCATCGCCTCTTCCGATATCCTGCTCACCCACTTCGCCAAATGGGAGGACAACGTAGGGGAGCTGCCCACCCCGGGAATAGCGCTGTCCACCACCCTCAGCGGGAACACCCTCTCTGTCAAAGCGGAAGTGGCATCCGCCTCCACCGAGGAATACCTTCTCGGGGCCGCCCTCCTGGAGGACGGGATAGTGAAGGCCCAGACAGGGGCGGGGGAGGGTTACGTTCACAACTCAGTGCTGAGGGCAATGCTGCATGCGGGCGGGGAAACCGCCCTCGCAGAAAGCCTCGGGTCAATTCCCGAAGGAGAGAGCAAGACAAAGGATTATACCATTGACATACAAGGGGTCCCGCTCTCATCCTCGGTGCTTGTCTGGGTCATGGACACCCAGGGGAACTGCCGCAGTGCGGCCCTTTGCAAGGCGGGGGAGAGCGCCCCGTTCGCCTATGAGAGCAAGTAGGTCCCGAGGGGCCCCACCCCCCACTTCGCAAGTTTTGGGGAAATCCCCTTGCCCACTCCCTCAAAATCACTAAATTTGTAGGCTACCCTCCCGGGGGGCAAACCCCGGGGTGGAGCGAAGGCACACACAGCACAACAACATATTTCACATACAGCAACATGAAAGATTCAATCATCATCCTCTGCGGCGGCGGCCCCGCCCCGGGCATGAACACTGTCGTGTTCTCTGTCGCCAAGACATTCCTTTCCAAGGGATACCGCGTAATCGGACTTCACGGAGGTTACTCCGGACTTTTCTCCAAGAATGCGCGCACCGAAGACCTGGACTTCTTCAAGGCTGACCGTTTCTTCAACAGGGGCGGTTCCTACCTTGAGATGAGCCGCTTCAAACCCAGCCAGGAGGATTTCGACAATAACTTCAACCTTGCCCTCTTCCAGGAGAACAACATCAAGCTCCTCGTGACCGTGGGCGGTGACGATACCGCTTCCACCGCGAACCGCATCGCCGCCTTCCTCGAGGCCAAGAACTACCCCATCCACAACATCCATGTCCCCAAGACCATAGACAACGACCTTCCCCTTCCGAACAACACCCCCACTTTCGGGTTCAATTCCGCGAAGGACGAGGGCGCCCATCTTGCAAGGACCATCTACGAGGATGCCCGCACTTCCGGCAACTGGCTGCTTGTCAGCGCAATGGGACGTTCCGCAGGTCACCTCGCACTCGGTATCGGTGAGGCTACGCACAGCCCCATGACTATCATCCCCGAGATGTTCAACAAGACGGAGATCTCCCTCGGGAAGATCATCGACCTCACCATCTCCGCCATCGTCAAGAGGAAGATAATGGGCATCAGGTACGGTACCGTCGTCGTCGCCGAGGGTGTGTTCCATGACCTCGCCGAGAAGAAGCCCGAGGAACTGTCCGCCACCGGCATCCACTTCACCTACGATGACCACGGCCATCCCGAGCTCGGGAAGGTCTCCAAGGCAGTCCTCTTCAACGACATCCTCGAGAAGGAGCTCAAGAAAGAGGGCCTCTCCAAGGTGAAAGTGAAGACCCGTCCCGTGGAGATCGGCTACGATGTCCGCTGCCAGGACCCCATCGCCTACGACCTCACCTACTGCACCGAGCTTGCAATCGGAGTGTATGACCTCTTCGCAGCGGGGGAGACCGGCTGCATGGTATTCGTTGACGCTGACGGCAAGTCCCATCCCCTGTACCTGAAGGACCTCCAGGACAAAAGCGGGAAGATCCCTCCCAGGAGGGTCAACATCGAGGGCGGCACCGCGAGCAACTACTACTCCCACCTCTGCCACTACATCACGGAGGACGACTACGAGGCCGCCAAGGCCTATGTCGCCGACCCCGAGAAGTACGACTTCAAAAAGATCCTCAACTGGTAGGACCCTTTACCTAGGGCGGTTCCCCCATGGACGGGGGGACTGCCCCTTCTTTTTTCAGCCACACTGATAATAACACACTGCATTCCTAGACTCCTAGGCACCCGACATGCCCACGGAAAAACCTCTTATCTATCAGATGCTGCCCCGCCTTTGGGGCAACATGACTCCCGACCCCGAGAAGGGAGGGGACCTGCAGACCAACGGATGCGGGAAGTTCTCCTCCATCGACGCCCAGACCCTGTCCCATATCCGCTCACTCGGTATGACCCACGTCTGGTACACGGGGATCATCCGCCATGCCACTGCCACGTCCACACATGGCTGCGTTCCCTCCAACCCACAGTGGGTCAAGGGGAAGGCAGGCTCACCGTACTCGATTACGGACTACTTTGACACCAATCCCTACCTTGCCGACGACCCTTCCAGGAGGATGGAGGAGTTCGAGGACCTGGTCCGGAGAACCCACGAGGCGGGCCTCGGCGTTGTAATCGATTTCGTGCCGAACCACGTGGCGAGGGATTACGGTGCCTTCAGTCCCGCCCCGATATCGGGCGGAAGGGATGCCCTCGGGCATCCTGTCCTGGGTGCCGGCGACGACAGGTCCCTGCACTGGACCGAGGAGAACGACTTCTTCTATTATCCGGGACAGGCCCTCACCCTCCCGGTCCCTCCCGTGGAAGGATTCCCGCCATACGCCGAGAACCCCGCCAAGGCATCCGGCAACTGCTACGCCCCTTCCCCCGGGGTGAACGACTGGTTCGACACGGTGAAAATCAACTACTGCGATTTCCCGACATCCACCTGGAACAAGATGGAGGAGGCGCTCCTCTTCTGGGCTTCCAAGGGAGTCGACGCCTTCCGCTGCGACATGGTGGAACTGGTCCCCCAGGACTTCTGCGCATGGCTCATCCGCAAGGTCAAGGAAAGGTTCCCCGACGTTCTGTTCATAGCCGAAGTCTACCAGAAGCACCTCTACGACAAGTACATCCACGAAGTGGGCTTCGACATGCTCTACGACAAGAGCGGCCTGTACGATGCACTCCATGACATCCTGGTGAAGAACGCCAACGATACCGGGGTGACAGTGGCCTCGTGGCAGTCCACCGAGAGGATTACCTGGAACTGGCAGAGCCTGGGGGGGCTGCAGCCCTACATGCTCAACTTCCTTGAGAACCACGACGAGCAGAGGCTCGCATCCGACTTTTTCATCGGCGACCCCAGGAAGGCTTTCGCCGCTCTTCACGTCGCAGTGCTCCTCAATACCGCCCCCTTCATGCTGTACAGCGGACAGGAAGTGGGGGAGAGAGGCATGCAGACGGAAGGGATGAGCGGGGTGGACGGGAGGACCAGCATATTCGACTGGTGGAGCGTCCCCTCGCTGCGCAGGCTCTACAGCACCATCCACGGCGGGATCCCGGGATCCCCGGCTCTGACGGACGACGAGCGGGCCCTACTGGACAAGTACCGGGAACTGCTGAACTTCGCCCGCAGCTGCGATGCCGTCAGGCGGGGAACCACCTACGACCTGTGCTACTGCAACCTCTCTTCCGACGGGTTCAACAAGGAGAGGCATTTCGTGTTCCTGCGCTCCTCCCAGGGCAAGGACTCCCTGGGCGGGGAGACCATCCTCGTGGCCTGCAACTTCTCCTCCTCCAAGGCCAGGATGTCCATCTGCATCCCCGCTCACGCCTTCGACTGGATGGGAATACGGAAGACCCAGACCCTGAACCCTTCCACCCCGATAACGGTGGAGGTGGAGCCCTACGACGGGACGGTGATGAAAATCCAGTGACGCCGCCCCCACGAGGCAGCCAGATAGGCACACCCGACGAAAATACCCGGGACTTTCCTTTAGCGAGGGATGTCCCGGGATTCTTTTTCGTATGAGCCAAACCTACCTGAAGACTTACGCCACTACTCCGTCGGGGTATCGCTCTGGGGGAGGGCGCCCGGGTCCTCGGGGATCTCGGGACGGCGTATTCCCACGACCGAACGGGAAGTCCGGTGGTCTATGTATGCGACCAGGTCCTCGGGGGCGTTGAACACCTTTACCCTCTCACCCTCATAGGACACTGGGAGTGACAGTATGGCGTCCCTGTCAAGCAGCCCGTCCCCGTACATGAGGTTGATGGAGAGGTAACCCACCCCCAGGGCGGTGATATTCTGGAAGAAATGCGTTCCCTGGCTAGCCTCCACCATGAACCCGGGGATGCTCAGTTCCACTATCATCCTGGCCTCCGAGATGTCGGCCCACTGCACCGGTATCCCGAGATTGGGGTCAGAGGAGCCCCACCTGCCGGGACCGATGAGTATGTACCCGCCCTCGCCCTGCTCCCTGAGCATGGAATTGATCCTCGCGATCTCACGGGCCGTGGGCACCGTGGTCATGCTGTCGAAAGTATCGGGGTCTATGAACACTATCTTCTTCACCCCGCTTATGCTTCCCGTACCGAGGGCACGGGAGGAGCGTATGATGGTGGAGGACAGTTCACGGGAGAGGGAGTCGATGTCAATGTCCTCCATGTCGGAATGGATGCTTATGGGCCTCACCTGGAGGAGCTTCATCATGAGCTTGGAGCCGTCGGGGAGCATGTCCGCCGCGAATTCCATCTCGACCTCGCACTGCAGTTCCCGGCGGCAGATGTCGAGAATCTCCCGCAGGGCCTTCGCGAAGGGGAACTTCGCATACTTGAGCAGCCCGTCGAAGGACACCACCCTGGGTCCCTTCACGTCCACGCCCGGGGTCATCCTGTCAGAGGACCCGTCGTAAGTGCTTATGACATACTGGGGGAAAGGATAGGTGAGGGCCACCTCGCTCACCGGCAAATACTTCAGGTTCACGCCCTCGTTCCTCGATACCCTGAAAGCCCTGGGATTCACGTCGAGGGTGAACATCTTCCTCTGGGTGTCCCTTATGGCTATGTCCGGCTGGGAGAGCTGGAGGATCTTCTTGGGATACTTGGGGCTGAAACGCAGGGTGTGCTCCCCGTCGACCACGGCCTTGCCAAGCCCGTAGACCACATTCACTATACCGTCCTCGGCCTTCTCGTTCCCGATGGGATAGAAGTTCACGCTCCTTCCCACCCCGGATATCATGGGGAAGAACCTCCCGTCATGCGCCGAACCGCAGACGTTCTGGACAATCACCGCCATCTTCTCCTCGCTCTGCAGGTTCCCCGTGGACTGGATGTAGGTCCTGGAGGAAGCGTAATAGACCGAGGCATAGACGCTCTTGATGGCCTTGTCCAGCATGCGGAGCATCTGCTCCCTGTTGTCCGTGTAGGGGATCATGTAGGTGGAGTACACTCCCGCGAAAGGCTGGTAGTTGCTGTCCTCCAGCTTGGAGGAGGAGCGTATCGCAAGGGGGGTGGTGACCGTGGAGAGGTATATCCTGAGTTCTGAGATGAGGCTCTCCGGAAGGCGGGAGGCCACGAACTCGGAGAGTATCTCGGCGTCGGACAGGTCCGAGTCGATGACGAAGTACAGCCCGTTCGTCCTCATGAACTCATCGAAATAGTCCGTGGACAGGACTATGGAACGGGGGATGGTGATGCTGATGCCTTCATAGGCTGAGTCCAGGGAGTATTTCTCGACCAGCTTGTTGAGGTACGCCAGCCCCCTGGCCTTGCCACCAAGGGAGCCTTCACCCAGCCTGGTAAAGGAGATGGTCCCGTCATATGAGGGCGTGAAAGAGGCGACGACGCCCCTTCCTATGGACTTCCTGTAGGAACGCACCTGGTTCACCAGGAACTCCCTGGCCTCGGCGGCATCGGTATGGTGGGCGGTGCGGAATGTCCTTCCGAGGGAGAACAGGCCCCTCGCGAAGAACCACTTGGAGAACATGTTGCGGGAGGTGTTGGCCAGAAGCACCTTGTCCGGGACATCCTTCACGACCCTCTCCAGTTCCTGCAGGCTCCCGGCGCGGCCCCACTCGACCCCCTTGCCGTCCCTGAAGACGAAATCCCCGAACCCGAACTCATTGCGGATGTAGTCGGAGAGCTGCTCGAAGAGGGTGCGGGAGTATTTCCTGATGAAGCCTGCCTTGAGCGAGGCCGCCACTTCCGCCATGCTCCCCTGGGAGGACTGCACTAGAATGGGCATGTGGGGGTCATCCTTGCGGATTATGTTCACGAGGTCAATCCCCGCATCCAGCTTCTCGGTGGAGGGAGCGTCACCCCTGTTGAGGATCATGCCCACGTCGGTTATGACCCCCAGGATGTTGCCGCGGTATTTGCCGTACAGTTCCACGGCCTCATTGTAGCAGGTGGCCAGAAGGACCTTGGGACGGGAGCGCATTAGGTTGCCCTGCTGCTCGGGGTTGGGGGTCTCCTTGAGGAATTCGGTGCTCTGGGTGAGCACGAGCTTGTACAGCTCGGGGAGATAGGTGGAATAGAAACGTATGGAGTCCTCGGCCAGCAGGATGGACTGCACCCCGTACTGGAGGATGTCCCTCGGGGCGTTCACCATATCCTCGAAGAGCTTGATTATGGCAAGGATGAGGTCCGCGTTCCCGTGCCACGAGAATATGAAATCCACCGCGGAGTCCTTCTGGGTGGTGAGCTTCCGCCTGATCTCCTTGGAATAGTGCATCAGCAGCACGAAGGGGACCTCCGGAGTCTTCTCCTTTATCTCCCTGGCAAGGGAGAAAATGCCCTGGTCCTGCTCATTGTACATGCCTATCACCAGGTCGAAGCGGGCCCCTCCCTCGAGGAGGCTGCGGGCATCCGCGGAGTTGTTCACCCAGGTGAATTTCGGGGGATCGGAGAGCCCCAGCTCGAAGTACTCATCGTAGATGCGGGACTCTATCTTCCCGTCCTCCTCCATGATGAAGGCATCGAAGCTCGTGCAGATCATCAGCAGGCGCGATATCCTGTACTGAAGGAGCGAATCGTATGAATGGTTCGTGAAGTCGTTTGCCATCTTGTCGTATTTGTCCGTTCAGGGCGCAGGTCCGCTTGCGTGTGGGTGGGGGAGGACCTCTCTAGCCCATTGTGTTAATATATTGCCGAGGTGGGGGGGGGAAGCCTGAGCTACACCCCAGTCGGGAGAGAGTCCCTGCGTCTTATTTCCGAAAGGACCACAGCCGTTGCCACGGCAGCGTTCAGGGACTCCGCCCCCTCCTCCCTCATGGGAGGATAGGAAGGAATGAGGATGCGCCCGGTCACGTACTTTCCCACTTCCGGGGAAATCCCCCTGGACTCGTTTCCGATAACGACCAGCCTCGCTGCCTCACTCTCACTTCCCAGGCCGGAGCGGTAAAGGTCCCTCCCGTCCAGGAAAGTCCCCAGCACGCACCCGTTCGCAGAGGCCACACTCCGGCACAGTCCGGCGAGGTCGGTTTTCAGGATGGGAACCCTGAAGAGGGACCCCATCGTGGACTGGACCACCTTGGGGTTGTACTGGTCCACTGTATCAGCTGAGGCATAGATGCCGTCGATGCCGAACCAGTCCGCGATCCTTATGATGGTCCCCAGGTTCCCCGGGTCCCTTATGGAATCCAGGGCCAGGAAGGTTCCCCTGAGGGGAGGTACCGTCAGCGCCACCTCCTCCCTCTTCCTGACCACCGCCAAAACCGGCGGGGGAGTGCTCAGCTGGGTGAAAGTACGCAGGACCTCCTCCCCGCCATCATCCTCAGAGCTGACCTGGAAGAGGACCTCGAGCCCGCTTGCGATAGCCTCGGACACCATCTTCTCCCCCTCGACAATGAATAGTCCGAGGGAGTCGCGGTACTTTTTCTGCGAGAGCTGACGCAGGAGTTTTCTGTTTGACTGTGATAGCATGGGGTGTAGTGTGGCAGGGGTCAAAATGGAGCCTCTCTTATCCGCCTTCGCCCAGTCCGGGCTGTCGGACACACCGGGCTGCTAGTATCCCAGGATCTTGAGCATGGACTCGGGACTCTGCTCGGGGGCGAACAGCCTGCTGACCGGCTTCCCGTCCTTGCCCTTGTCGATGATGATGTGCTTGGGGGACGGCTGGAGGCAGTGCTTCAGGCCGCCGTATCCCGATATGGCCTCCTGGTATGCTCCCGTGTGGAAGAACCCGATGTAGAGGGGATCCTGGCGGGAACGCATGTGGGGGAGGAATATGGCGTTGGCATGTGCCTCGGAGTTGTAGTAATCCTTGGAGTCGCAGGTGAGCCCGCCGATGAAGACCCTGTGGTACTCCTCGTTCCACTTGTTGATGGGAAGGAGTATGAACCTCTGGTTGAGGCCCCAGGTGTCCGGCATGGTGGTCATGAAGGAATTGTCCACCATGTACCAGCACTCGCGGTCATTCTGCTGCTTGACGTCGAGCACCTTGAAAATGGTGGCGCCGGACTCTCCCACGGTGAAGTTGCCGAATTCGGTATAGATGTCCGGGACCGGCACGCCGTGCATGTCGCAGACCGTCTTTATCTGGAGGACGATTTCCTCGATCATGTACTTGTAGTCGTAATCCGCCGCAAGGGAGGTCTTTATGGGGAGGCCTCCACCGATGTTCAGGGAATCCAGCTCGGGGGCCACGTGCTTGAGGTCGCAGTACAGGTTCAGGCACCTCGAGAGCTCGTTCCAGTAATATGATGTATCCCTGATACCGGTATTGATGAAGAAGTGGAGCATCTTGAGGCGGAACTTGGGGTTCTTGCTGATGCCGTTGCGGTAGAAGGGGATGATGTCGGAATAACGGATCCCCAGTCGCGAGGTGTAGAAGTCGAACGAGGGCTCCTCCTCGGCGGCGATCCGGATGCCGACGGAAAGGGGGGTGGGTGTGTCGTCCGGGATGATATCGTCGAGGTCCTCGAGCTCGTTCTTGTTGTCGAGGATGTCCATTATGTTGCGCCACCCCTCCCTGTGCAGGCGGGCAATGTTCTCGATATACTGCGGACGCTTGAAGCCGTTGCAGATGATGATGAGGTTCTTGTCCACGAGGCCCTTGTCGCGGAGGCTCTCGATCAGGTTCAGGTCATAGGCCGAGGAGGTCTCGATGTGGACCCCGCTTTTGAGGGCCTGCTCCACGACGAACTCGAACTGGCTGCTCTTCGTGCAGTAGCAGTAGTGGTACTCGCCGTCATACCCGGTCTTGGACATGGCATTGCTGAAGAGGCGGTTCGCCCTGCGGATCTGCGAGGTGATCTTCGGCAGGTAAGTCAGTTTCAGGGGAGTGCCATACTCCTTGATGATGTCCATCATGTTAATGTCATTGACATAGAGGACTCCATCCTCCTCGCGGAATTCGTCCTGGGGGAACTCGAAAGTCTGCCCGACCAGGTCCTTGTACTTGTTCTTCATTTCAGAGAAAACGTACCTTGAATGATAATGTGTGAAACGTGTGCCTTGCGTGTCCACTGACGTGGGGGTGGCGCATTTTGCAAATTTAGGTTTTTTGGGGACACGAACGCATGAATCAGGGAAAATAAAATCGCAAATAATGCAGGTGGACGCCCACGGAATGGGTTTTCGGCCCCCGGTGGCGGTATCTTTTGGAGGAAAAGTGCATAACGAAATGGAAAATTGGCTAAATTTGTATGATTGGCCTTTTTGACGGCCCGTACGCTTTCGGTCACGCTTTCAATGAACAGAATCAAATATAGCCCCCGGAGGGGAGGGATCCTCCCCGCCATCCTGACGCTTCTGGCGGCCGTCATGCTGCTGGACTCCTGTTCCGTATCCAAGCGCCTGGCCCCCGGCCAGGACTATCTCACCAAGACCGAGGTGAAAATAAAGGGACACTCGGATGTGCATGCCAGGGACCTCAACCCTTACATCAAGCAGAAAGGGCGCAGCACCAACATTGGGACCAGCTTATGGTGGTGGAGCGGCGACGTGGAGGACACCGGGGTCCTGAAGAAGCTGCTGCGCAGCTTGGGCCGTGAACCCGTGTTCTACGATTCCACGTACCTTGACCCTTCTGCGGAAAGCATCGCCAAGAGGCTGGAATACTTCGGGTACTATGATTCAAAGGTAACCCCCCAGGTCAAGACCAAGAGGCGCAAGACCAAAGTGAAATACCTGGTATACCCGGGGAAGAGATACAGGATATCCGACATCACTTACGTCCGTCCGGACGGCACTTTCGGGGAGGACTTCGATGCGGACAGGAAGAACTCCCTCCTGAAGGAGGGCGGCTACCTCTCAGAGGACGTGCTGATAAAGGAGTCCGAGCGCTCCGCCCAGGCACTGCGGGACAAAGGCTACTTCACCCTCTCCAAGGAGAACTATTTCTTCGAGGCGGATACACTGGCCCACGACGGGACGGCCACCCTCGAAATGAAGGTGAACGAGTACACCCGCCGCGGCAACCCCCTGGCTACCAACCCGCTTTTAAAGTATCACTTCGGGGAAGTGGACTTCACCTATCCCGCCGACCTGCACCTCAAGGAAAGCGTACTTCGCAACGTCAACACCATAATCCCCGGTTCCACCTTCAGCGACGCCGTGGTGAGCAACACCTACAACCGGCTGACCTCCATGCGCCTTTTCAGCGGTGTGAACATCGCCACGGAACTTTCCAGGACGGATTCTTGCAAGGTTGACAGCAAGATAAACCTCTATCCCTCCAAGATCCAGGGAGCGAAAGTGAACTTCGAGATCTCCACGAACTCCAACGGCCTGGTCGGAGCCTCGCCACAGATTTCCTACTACCACCGCAACCTCTTCGGAGGGGCGGAAATGCTCTCGGTGAATTTCCAGGGAAACTTCCAGGGAAAGATTTTCAACCGCACCGAGGAGGACTCCAGGGTGACTGAGTTCGGAATTTCCACGGCCCTCGGGATACCGCGGTTCCTGCTCCTTCCCGACAGGCTCTTCCCGAGGAACCTGCCCCGCACCGAGATCAGCGCCTCCTTCAACTCCCAGGACCGCCCCGAGTACGCAAGGAGCATCATATCCACTTCCTACGGATACAACGGCAACTTCGGCAACGGCAAGTTCAGCTACCAGTTCAACCCCTTGCAGATGAACATCGTGAGGCTGCGTGACATGGACGAGGACTTCATGTATTCCATCCTGAACAACCCCTACATGAGGTACGCCTACCAAAGCCACTTCGACCTGGGTCTCGGAGGCACGCTCTCATATTCCACTGACCGCTCCAACAACCCGCATGGCTCCTACCGATATGCAAGACTCGGGCTCAGCGTCGTGGGTAACCTCCTTTCCCTGTTCAAGGGGCAGATGATAACGGCTCGGGATGGAACGGGATTCATATGGGGCACTCCTTTCTCACAGTATGTCAGGACCGACCTCACCCTCGGCAGGACGTTCGCTTTCGGCAAGGACGATTCTTTCTCGGTCGCGACGAGACTGTACGCAGGGGCAGGCTTTGCCTACGGGAACTCCTCGGCGCTTCCTTTCGACCAGCATTTCTTCTGCGGCGGAGCCAACTCCATGAGGGGATGGCAGGCAAGGACCCTCGGACCGGGCGAAGCAATCGTGGACAAGAGCTTCATAATCCCCAACCAGTCAGGGGACATTAAACTGGAAGCCAACGTGGAATTCAGGTTCCCCATAAGCGGGAACTTCAAAGGGGCGGTATTCCTGGATGCGGGCAACGTCTGGAACCTTCCCTGGGGCGACAATGCGGACAACGACACGGGCGTATTCCGCTTGAAGGACTTCTACAAGACCGCAGGCCTGAATACAGGTTTCGGGATAAGGTACGACCTGAGCCTCGTGCTCATCAGGCTGGACGTGGGCCTGAAACTGTATGATCCATCGCTCCCCGAAGGAATCAGATGGATCCCGAGTTTACTGCTGATGCTCGCAGATGCATCCATGCATTTCGGAGTGGGGGTCCCGTTCTGATCCGGGTGCCTTGCCAGGCAGTTGGAAAAAGCATAAGGGACAAGCCGGCTGGAAAGGGAAATTTCAGTCGGCTATTTATTTTCAACAATAATCCTTTACCTAGTGCTTCTTTTCAGATAAATAGCCGTAATGTTTTGTACAACAAGAAAGTAGATATGGACAAATAATTGCAATGAAACGACAGTATGTTGCAATGGAACGACAGCACAATCCACCTGTACATGAGGCCCCTTATAGGTGAATCCGGGTCCTGATGGCTAGCCAGGTGCGGGAAAGGTGCAAAAAAAGCCGATTGAAAAAGTGGAAATTTCAGTCGGCCATTTATTTTCAAAAATAATCTTTTATCTAGTCCTCCTTTTCAGATAAGGTTCCGTAATATTTTGGCCAACAAGAAAGTAGATAGGAACGAAGAGTG
>CAJOLJ010000009.1 GCA_905235445.1 uncultured Bacteroidales bacterium | reverse complement strand
CCGATTTTTGCGGAGAGACAGGGATTCGAACCCTGGAGCCGATTTTGTCGACCACACGCTTTCCAGACGTGCCTCTTCAGCCACTCGAGCATCTCTCCGAACGTTGAAGTTCCCACTGTTCAGCCCAGTCGTGGGGCTTTCACTTAAGGGACTGCAAATTTACGACAAAAATCTTTTTCTCCAAGCGTTTTCCTTAAAAATGCCGCACATTTTGGATATGTCCGGGGGAGGGACATCAATTCTTGTCCCGCTCCGAGGTCCCAAGTCACCATGGTAATCCAATGCTAAAGCTCAGATTCTTCCCAAAGAGTCAGATAAAATACTCTTCAGCCAGCAAAAGTGAAGGAGAATCTTTCTAAATTTGCATTCTTCGCAAAGTGAGATTTTTGAAAGTGAACCTACAAATTCAGTCTGTACTGGCATGAAATATAAAGCATTATTACCTATAGGTCTCCTGCTATTTTTCTCTTGTTCCAACCTTGAGGAAATTAAAGATGCTTCCTCTTCACGGGATTCCCGAATTGAGCAGAGCGATCCCCTCCCGGACAACCCACTCCAGAAGATAACGAGGCAGTATGTCCCGGGGCAGGCGGTAGTGGAGTTTGATGACAGTATGCTCTCGCTCATCGAAGGTGAACTTCAGGACGGCGGGACCCTCGTCACACGCTCCTCAGCCCTCAATGATGTCCTTTCCGAGATCGGGGTGACTTCCATCGAGAGGGTGTTCCCCGATATCGGTATGTATGAGGCAAGAAGAAGGAAAGAAGGGTTGCACCGTTTCTACACGATTTCTTTCGACGGGAACTTCCAGATGGAGAAGGCGATAAGCCTTCTTGGCAGCCTGGACGGAGTCCTGGAGGCCACTCCCGAGTTCACGGTGCGCAGCCGCGCTTTCAATGATCCCCGCTTTTCCCGCCAGTGGCACTATGTCAACAAAGGCAACGGCGGTTTCAAGCAGGGTTGTGACATCAATGTCCAGGAAGTGTGGGATAAGTACACGACCGGGGACCCCAAGGTAATCGTTTGCGTAATCGATGCCGGGGTGCAGTCAGACCATGAGGACCTCAATGGCAACGTTATCGCTTCCGGCGAGAAAGGAAGCTGGAACTATTACAGAAACTCTGCAAGTATAGATGCCGGAGCTCACGGCACCCATGTTGCCGGGACAATAGCCGCCATAAACAATAATGGCAAGGGTGTCTGCGGAATTGCAGGAGGCGACGCCGCCAAAGGACACTCCGGCGTAAGAATTCTTTCCCATCAGATTTTCGGACCCGAAGGCAACAGTACCGGGGACGGCAGGACAGCCAGGGCAATGACCGAGGCCGCGGATAAAGGGGCCGTGATCCTGCAGAACAGTTGGGGATACGTGGCTGACGCCGATGATGACGGAAACATAACTGCAGAGGAACTCGCACTATACAAGTCCTATACGATTTCCTCGGTGCTGCGCAAGGCCATTGACTATTTCATAAAGTACGCAGGATGTGACGAGCAGGGTGAGCAGTTGCAGGATTCTCCGATGAAGGGAGGCCTTGTCCTTTTTGCCGCAGGGAACGAGAACATCGATTACGATGTCATATGCGACTATGAACCGGTCGTGGCAGTGGGGTCCTTCGGCCCTACCGGACGCAAGGCCTATTATTCCAACTACGGTGACTGGGTGGATATCGCGGCCCCGGGAGGAGACCAGTCCTACAGCGGCGGCGGGGTGGTCAGTACCGTTCCGTCCAGCGCTTATGCCGAATACCAGGGAACGTCCATGGCATGTCCCCACGCCTCTGGGGTAGCCGCCCTTCTGGTATCATATTTCGGTGGCCCGGGGTATACCTGCGACGACCTAAGGGTTTCGCTCCTTGAGGGGGCCGTGAAAGATTACATCCCCGGCACCAGGAACATAGGGCCTAAGTTGGACGCCCTCGGAGCCTTTCTCTATGGCAAGGAGTCGGAACCTCCCGTGGTGGAACAGTACGAACTGTCCGCCTCCGGCAATAAGATAGACGCCACCCTCACGGTGGGAGTGGATTCCAGGGATGAAAGAGTGGCCGGATACCTGGTTGTGGCAGGTAGGAACAAGGAAGCGGTCGAGTCGGCTTCCCCCCTTACCCTTGGCTCCGGCCTCTATTCGGAGTACACCGCCCTCTCCCCGGAAGTCAAGGCCGGGGACACCTACACTGTGAGCCTCCACGAGCTTGATTTCGAGACGCAGTACTATGTGGCGGTCTTCTCTGCCAATGCCAGGCGGGACTATTCTGAAATCTCCCCGGTGAAGGCGGTCAAGACCGGGATAAACAATCCTCCCGTAATAACCCCCAGCCCGGACAATGCCTTCCAGCCAGATGCCGCCGGGAACTATACTTTCAGGTATTTCCAGGATGTGGAACTGAAATGGTCCCTGTATGATCCCGATGACCATCCATTCGAGGTGTACCTCAGCTCCGGCGGAAGGCCGACACTTGAGTATGACGAGAAGACGTCCACGGCAACTTTCCGCATTACCGCCATGCTCCAGGAGGCGAAGACGTATTCCGCCTTCATAAACGCATCGGACAAGTACGGGAAGACGGGTGAGATGAAATTCAACTATACCATCCTTCCCAATGTCCCTCCCGCCCTTAAGGGCGAGATGCCCAATATGGTCCTCACCGCCCCGGGACAGAGCAAGGAAATCCGCCTTTCCGACTATTTCACTGACGAGGACGGGGAGAGCCTGACCTTCAAGGCCAATGACGGCGCATCCAGTGTGGTGCATTCCAACCTGAGCAACGATGGCCGCCTCTCTGTCAGCGCCACGAAATACGGTCTTGCGGAGGTGTCTGTCCTGGCGATGGACTGCAAGGAGAGTGTCCAGACTTCCTTCAAGGTCCTGGTGAGGGAGGAAGGGAAGGAAGTTGTAGTCTCACCCACTACGGTAAGCACAACGCTTACCGTCAGTACAGGGATGGAGGAAGCGCAGACGGATATCCTCATTGCCACCACAACCGGCAAGGTCGTCTTCAGGACTTCCCTCTCCTCGAGCGCCTTCAATCCCATCGTGGTGGACATGAAGGGTGTAGCCCCCGGACAGTACGGGGTCAGTGTCACCTACAAAGGGAATGAGCACAAATTCACTGTGATTAAAAGATAAGGAATCATGACAGTCCACCATACACTCGGGGCAATAGCCCTTTCACTTTCAGCCATGCTCCTTGGCACCGTCCTCAGGGGACAGGAAATCGCGAACAAGGAGGCGATGGCCTTCAGCAGGATAGTCCATGACCCCTCCTCGGTGGCAATGGCTTTCAGCGGGAAAGCCTCCCCTGCGAATGTGGCATGGGCATCCTTCAGCAATGCAGCCATTGTACCCATGTATAAAGGAAAGTTCGATGCTGAACTTTCATACCAGAGCTGGGCCCCTTCCTCCCCGCTATCTTCGTCTCCGATTTCAGCTGGACTTTCCTACAATACAGGGAAAGTCGGCATTACTGCCGGAGGATCGTATATCAGTTATGCCGCTTATGACATTGTTGACGAAGGCGGCACCACCACGGGCTCTTACGCACCGAACGACCTGCAGCTGAACGCGGGAATCGGTTTCATGCTGGGGAAGGACATTTCCCTTGGCATAAACGCAAGGTATCTGTCATCCCGAATCACTTCCGAGGATGCCTACTCGTCACTGGCAGCGGACATTTTCATCGCTGGACGGGTTGCGCTGCGTGGTGTCGGTTTCCACTACACCCTGGGACTTGCCAACATGGGCACGGGTGTCAAGGACGCCTCCGGGGTATCGTATCCCCTGCCTTCCTCGGTGAGCGCTGCAGGTAGCGTCAGGGCGGAGCTCGCCCCGAAGAATTTCATAAGGGCGAATCTGGATGCGGACTACTTCCTCTCAAGTTCCTCCCTCGGGGCAGCCATCGGGGTGGAGTACTCATATAATGACATGCTGTTCCTGAGAGGGGGATATCACTACGGGTCAGCGGGGTGCGCCATACCGTCTTTCGCTTCCCTCGGAATAGGGGCCTCCCTTTACGGGGTCACAGTCAACGCTTCCTATATCCTGGCAAATGAACTCATTGGAGGGACCCTCTGCCTGGGAATAGGTTACGCTTTCTAGGAGTTATCCAATTATTTGTTTCCGGCGACTATGCGACACCCTTTGTTGTTTTCTCTCATCACTGCTGTCCTTATTCTCTCTTCATGCGGGAGGGATGAGTGCGAGAGCCTCGTGCCCTCGACTCCCTCACAGGCCCCCGACTACCTCTGTACCTGGAATCTGCAAGGCTATCTGTCCGACCTGGGCCCCTCGGAAGAGTTTCGTCGGATGATGAACGAACGGAGCCTTTTCTCGGATGCCCCCTTCGAGGGGTGGACATCCCTTTATCCTTCCATCCGGGGAGACCTGTTTTTTGTGATGGACGATTCCTGGGACATTCCTCAGGATGCCAACTATCGGAACGGCAACCCCTATTTCGGGACGGTGCAACTTGATACTACACGCTTCCCCTCATTCAGGGGATCCCCGGTCGGAAGGCTTCGGGCCCTCTCCGACAGCGTCCGTGCCCTGGGCTGGAAGGGTCTCGGGGGATGGATATGCGCCCAGAAGGGGGACAACTTCGCTGGTGTGAGTGATGACGAGTTCTGGAAGGAGCGTCTCGAGGAGGCTGAGGCAGGAGGGGTACGCTATTGGAAGCTGGACTGGGGAAGGGATGCAACCAAGGAAGGCTTCAGGGAGAAGATTACGTCCCTGGGACGCCTTTATGCTCCGCACCTTATCATCGAGAATGCCATGGGGGAGGGGAACATCCGCTTCAGTGACACCTACAGGACTTACGATGTCGAAAACATAACCGCCCAGACCGTGACGGTCGACAGGGTGGCAAGACTTCTCCACCATGTCCATGACCCAGGGGCAATGGGGATAATAAACTGCGAGGATGAGGCTTATGTGGCGGCAGCGCTGGGCTGCGCCATCGGCATAATGAGGCATCCCTTCGCCGGGAACCTCCCTTCCGGCAAGAGCGACTATGCCTTCCCTGCGGTGGGACGCAATCTCAAGTGCAGGACGGATGAAATCGTCCGTGCAGTCCGTTGGCACCGTATTGCACCCCCTTTCGGCGTGGACGGGAACTGTCAGGTCGACACTGCGAGGGTCCATGACGGATGGGAATATCATGAGAACGAAAGTTGGATAGGGCACGAAATCGGGTCAATAGTGAGGGCGCAAGCTCCCGCAAGGGTAAGCAGGAGGATGCCCCTTCCCGAGGTCGGGGACTCTTCCCCCGAGCGCCCCATTGTCCTTTGTTCCACCTATCCAGGCGGGGACGTGGCCGTCGCCACTGTAGGACGTTCCCTCGGCAGGGAATTCGTGCTCAAAGAGGTCCCGGTGAAAGTGAATGTCTCATCGAGAGGTGCCAAGGTCGGGATTTTCGGGCGGTACTCATCTCTCACCCTTGTCTATGCGGAACCTCTTGGCAAAGTCAAGGTACTCTCCCAGGACCTGGCCTCCGATACACCGGTGGATATCACCCGTAGGGTGAAAATCACGGGGAATGAATTGACCATTCCCGGGGAAGTGATTGCCCAGGTGGGCCTTATGGCAGCGTCCGAGGGTGACCTCTCAGACCCGGGGATGGTACTCTGCCTGAAATGACGCTTCCGTTTTCCCGACAAAACGAAAACAGGCCTGCCCCGGTGTCCGGAGGCAGGCCCATCACTCTGTCTTGCAAGTTTATTTCGTGTCCCTCCTCAGGCTCTCCACGTAGGAGTCTATCCTATGGAGTTCGCTTGGGATGTCAATGCTCTGGGGACACTCGGGCACACAGTGGCGGCAGCCGATGCAGTGGTCGGCCTGGCGCAGCGTGGGAATGGCCCTGTTGTAGCTGAGCAGGTACTCCCTGCGAAGCTTGCGGTACTTTTCAGTTCCTTTCTGTGCGACCTTGCCTTCGTTGACGAGGTCGTTGTAGTGACGGAAGATGCCGGGAATGTCGATGCCGTAGGGGCAGGGCATGCAGTACTTGCAGTCATTGCAGTTTACGGTGGGATATTCCTGCATGAGGGTTGCCATCTCCTCAAGGAATTCCAGGTCATCCTTGCTCAGGGGCACAAAGCCGGTGAAGGTATCCAGGTTCTCACGCAGATGCTCCATGTAGGTCATTCCGCTCAGTGCGGTGAGAATCCTTGGATAGGAGCCCACGAAACGGAAGGCCCAGGAGGCTATGCTCCTCTCGGGGTCCCTTCCCTTCATCATGGCGGCGATTCCCTCGGGCACCCTCGACAGGCGGCCTCCCTGCAGGGGCTCCATGACTACGATGGGAATCTCCCTTTTGTCCAACTCCTCGTACAGGTACTCTGCATTCACGTTCCTGATCCCGTCCGCATGCCTCCAGTCAACGTAGTTCATCTGGATCTGGACGAAGTCCCAGTGGTACTTGTCGTGAAGGGCGATGAACTGGTCGAAGGACTCCTGGTTCCCGTGGAAGGAGAATCCGAGCTGCCTTATCCTGCCTGCCTCCCTTTCCTTCAGCAGGAAATCCATCAGTCCGTTATCCTCGTAGCGGCGGACGAACTGAGGATATCCGCCTCCGCCGAGGGCGTGGAGCAGGTAGTAGTCGAAATAGTCTGTCTGCATCTGCACGAAGGAGTTGCGGTACATCTTCAGGGAGGCTTCCTCTGAGAAGTTGCTGAAGTTGGAGAGCTTCGTGGCAAGGAAGTAGGACTTGCGGGGATGGCGGGACAGGGCGATGCCTGCGGCCTTCTCGCTCTGGCCCTGAAGATAGGCGGGGGAGGTGTCGAAATAATTCACGCCGCCTTCCAGTGCACGGTCCACCAGTTCGTTCACGCTGTCCTGGTCTACGATGTCCTTGCCGTCCTTGTCCTTTTTCATCTGCCACCTCATGCAGCCGTAACCCAGCAGGGACACTTTGTCCCCGTTGTGGTTATTGGTGCGGTACTCCATCCCCTCGTTGACGGATGCGCTTTTGGTGGAGGAGGCACCATCGGGGGATGAGGGGGATGCGCAGCTACCCACGAGAGCGGCTCCGCCCAGGGCGACGGCTCCCTCGGAAGCCTTGCGCAGGAAATCCCTTCTTGAAATATCTTTATTTTCCATGGTTATGTGTTCGCTCTTGTTGTGGGTGCTCTAACTTATGATATGGTCCTGCCTTCCGTCGACGCGGATCGCGCTCAGTGGCCTTGCGGGACAGAGGTTCTCGCAGGCTCCGCATCCTATGCAGCGGCTCTCGTCCACTGCGGGGATACTCAGGCTGTTCTTGGCATCGGGGTTGATTTTCACCATGATGATGGCCCCGGTGGGGCAGTGACGGGCGCAGTTGCCGCAGTCAACCTTGTCGGTGGTGACTACGCAGAGGTCCTTGTAGTACTTGGCGAGCCCGACGTGGTGGGCTGTCTTCTCCTGGGCCGTAATCTTCCTGATGGCCCCTGCGGGACACACCTCCGAACACTTGACGCACTCGGGACGGCAATATCCCTTTTCATAGGACATCTCCGGCTGCATGAAGCGCGAGAGGTCGGTGGAGGGACGAAGCACGTTGTTGGGGCAGGCGCTCACGCACAGCTGGCAGGCGGTGCACCTCGTGTAGAAGTCCTTCACGCTCTTGGACCCGAACGGGGTGATGGGAGTCTCCCTCTGGGGCTTCACCTTGGGGAGGATGTCCGCAAACCCGCCGTCCACTTTCTTGTCCTGGGCCTTGAGGGCCAGGGACGTGGTGGCAATGGCTCCCCCGATGAGGAATGCCCTTCTTCCGGGGTCTGAACCATCTTTGTCCTGGGTGGCCTTCGCTACCTGGGCGGGAGCCTCCGCTTTCACGGTCCCTTTCTTCTTCTTGCCGTAGGCGAAAGTGTAGCGCATGGCGCCGAACTTACAGTCCTCGATGCAGTTGAAGCAGTCCACGCAGCGGCTGTAGTCCACGCTATGCTCCTTGATGTTGATGGCGGAAGCCTTGCACTTTTTCTCGCAGGCATGGCAGTCCCGGCACTTTTCGGTATTGATGACGGGACGAAGCAGGGAGAACCTGGAGAAGAAACTGAGGGTCGTCCCCACAGGGCAAATCGTGTTGCAGTAGGTCCTGCCGTTCTTGAAAGCGAGAACGGTTATGACAATGAGCGTTACGGCAGCGACGATGAGGGTCCCGATACTCCGGAGCCAGACCTCCTTCGGGTAGAAGGCGTAACTGTCAGCCCTGGCACTTATGGCGGCGAAGAGGTTGTTGCCCCACTGGTAGAGTGGTGCAAAGAGGCTCTGGACGATCCTGCCCCATGCGGAGTAGGGGGCCAGCAGGGCCACGATGGGCTGAAGTCCGATTATAAGGCAGGCAATGAAAAGCACCCACACCCCGTAGCGGAGCCACTTCAGTTCAGGGGAGGGAGTGAAGCGCATCTTTTTGCCCTTGCGCTTGGAACTTAGGTGAGACACTATGTCCTGATAGATGCCCAGGGGGCATATGACGGAGCAGTATACCCTGCCCAGGACCAGTGTCAGAAGGACCAGCAATATGATGACCCCGACATTTAGGGCCATAACTGCAGGAAGGAACTGGATCTTGGCCATCCATGCGAAGTACCTGTGAAGCGTGCCCGTGAAATCGAGCAGCATCAGGGTAATGGCAATGAAAAATATCGATGCCAAGACAATGCGTATTTTCCTTAGCATGTCTGAAAGTGAGTTGTGTTTGAAAAGTTCGGGTCCCTTTCACAGCCTCGTCGCAAAGCAGAGGGGAAAGGGGGGTGTTGCAGTTCACAAAGATAGGAAAGAAGGATGATTATTTCTTACCCGAATTGCTTCCGTTAAAGGTTTTTTTCGTGTTTATCGAGGGCCTCGGCCATAAGTTCGGTCCCGAGGGCGGCAATTTCCTCACTTTTTTCTCTCATTGGTCGGCATGGTCCCAAGTACTGCTACTACTGCTGAATTGTCGCAGATTGGTCCGCACCCACACTCTCTCTTCCCGGCAAGGCGAGGACCGGGTGGCGGCTAACCGTCTAGTCCAGAATCAGCAGTGCCCTGGAGGGGTGGGAGAAAGTGAGCGTGATCTCGTCCTGGGTTGCCCTATTGAGGGTCGCTTTCCACCAGTTGTCAAAGACAACGCCGTCGGTCGGCCACTGAAGTCCTGTGGAACATATGCGAAGGGTGTTGTCGGGACTGAAAAGCGATACTTTCCGTCCCTGGCCTACTTCCAGTGTGCAGGTATCCGTCAGGGCGAATGCGGTCCCGTAGTCGGATACCATATCGATGCTTCTTTCCCCCAGGTCGAAAAGCCTCGGGTACTCCATCAGAAGGGAAAGGTTCCCCACAGTGTGGTCCGCTCGGAGCCCGGTGGCTCCGAGGATGTGGACCGTGTCCACCTCTGGCCAGGTCCCAAGGATGTAGCGGAGGGCTTTGGTCTGGTCGTTATGGTCCTGCTCCTCGATGTGGGTGATGATGGAAGAGTACTTTTCCCTAAGAGAGGACGGCAGGGAGTCCAGGTCCCCAATGACCCTGTCGGGAAGCCTTGTCTTCCCGAAGACCCTCTCCATGGCTTTCAGGTACTTTGCGAATGCCCCGTCACAACAGACAATCCTCTCCGCCTCCTTCAGGAGGTAAAGAGGATATTCTTTCCTGGGGAACTGGCCATTTGCCAGGATGACTGCGCTGGGCATGATTACTGCTTCCGCGTTTTTTCGATTTCCTCACGGGAAGTCCCGTTGACAACACTGTAGGAAGCGATATCCCTGAACCCGTTCAGGAATGCGGACCCCTCCATTCTCTTCTTTCCGGAGAGCTGCACGCAGGTGAGTTCGAGGGCGCCGTCAGCGGTAGCTATCCCGATCTTCTTCTTCGTGAATAGGATCTTTCCGGGAGCGATGTCCCCTTCCACCCCGAAGGCTTCCCTGCTGGAAATCCTGCTGCCGAATATCTTCAGTTGCAGCACTTCATCCCCGCCCTCTTTACGAAGCAGGGTGAAGGCGCTCTTGTCCTCCATCGAGGGGACGGAGGATCCCTTGGCGAAAGGACACAGTCCCCGGATGAGATTGTGAATATCTTCGGAAGAGTCGTTCCAGTCGATATGCTGGAGTTCCCTGTGGATCTTGGGAGCGGGATGCAGGATTTCCGAACCTTGGATGAAGGAACGCTGGACCCTTGGCTCGACATTCTTCTCCTCTATTCCGGAAATTGTCTCAAGCACTATTGTGGCACCGATTTCCATGAGGCGGTCATGGAGGTCGGCGGCACTGTCCTCTTCCTCTATGATGCAGTCCTGGCGGAGGATGATGCCTCCGGTGTCGATCTGCTTGTCAATGAAGAAGGTCGTGACACCGGAACGGGGTTCCCCGTTGATGATGGCCCAGTTGATGGGGGCCGCTCCCCTGTACTGGGGAAGGAGGGCTGCATGGAGGTTGAATGTGCCCTTCGGCGGCATCTTCCACACTTCCTCCGGGAGCATCCTGAACCCGACGACGACAAAGATGTCCGCCTTGAGGGCGGAAAGCTCTCTGAGGAATTGGGGATCCTTCAGCTTGTCAGGCTGCATGACGGGGATGCCGTTTGAGAGGGCATACTGCTTGACGGGACTCTGTACCGGGGCCTTGCCCCGTACGGCGGGGGAGTCCTGTGCGGTCACGACCGCAACCACATCGTAGCCCGCACCGCGGATGGCCTCCAGGCTCCGTACCGCGAAGCCCGGTGTGCCCATGAATACGATTCTTGTTTTTCTGAACACGGACCTTACTTTGATCTTGAACTTCTTGAACTTCTCCTTTATGGTGTCCCAGTGCATGACCTTCGTGTCATGGATTGCAAGCCATGACAGGTATGCCCCCAGGGGCAAGAGTATGGCCGCCGAGACGAACACTCCGACAATGGGGGTGGCGGCACCGTCGTTGGCCAGCTTCTCTCCTGTTATATCCACCACCCAGTACAGGACGAAGAACAGCACTCCGATGATGAGGGATGACCCGAGGCCGCCCTTCTTGGAGACGGAAGAGCCTATCGGGGCTCCGATGAGGAACATGATGAGACAGGCCAGGGCCTGGGCTATCTTCCTCAGTATGGCTACGGTACTTCTCCTTATTATCCAGTTGTTCTGGTACAGGTCGGTATCGTAGTTCTTCATGCGGGTGGCCATGTCCGAGGCAGCCGCCGAAGCGCTCTGGTAGGCTCTTCTCTCCTCGCTTAGGCCATTCCATTTCATGGGAGTGGCGACCCCCTCCATGAAAGGGGTCGTAGCTGCAAAATGCTTGGAGGTGTCCAGCTGGGAGCGGTGGTCCAGGCTTGCAGACTGGAGAATCTGGCGACGCTGGATCTTGAGGGTGGAGTCCCTCAGTGTTATGTTGCTGTCCAGTCCCTGTCGCAGGTGCTCAGTGTCCATTGCCCTTATCTGGTCCCCGTAACGGGTCTCGTTGGACTTCTGGAAAGAGTAGTTTTCGAGGGGGATGATCATGGTCTGCGCCGCGAAATGCCCTTTGTTCATCTGAAGGGTCGTGTCGCGGTAGCGCATGACGTTCTCCTCCTGGTAGGAGGTGCCGCTGTAGAGGGCGAAAGTGAGGTAATCCTTGTTCTTGGACTGCTTGATGATGGCGGAGTCAGCAAGTATGACGGAGGTGTTGCCCTTGCCGGAGGTGTGGTCATAGACTATCACCCCGTACATCATGCCGGTCTTGTTGTCCCTTTCCTCCACCCTGAGGATGTATCCCTCTATGCCGTCGTAGAAGGTCTTCGCAGGGATCTTGATTTCACCCTTGGTCTTTCCGATATCCTCCCTCAGGGTGTAGATGTGGTTGTAGGCCACCGGCACCAGCCTGTCCGTCACGAAATATGTCCCGATACCGATTGCGAGGACAGCCCCGAAGAGGGGTATCATCACCCTTCCGAAGGAGGTGCCGGAGGATTTGATGGCGATGAGCTCGTTGTTCTCGGCCATCTGGCCCACCGTCATGACGGAGGCGAGCAGCGTGGCAAGAGGAATGGATATGGTGAGCATCGTGCATGCCCCCCACATCAGGAACTCACCGATTACCCTGAGGTTCAGTCCCTTTCCCACCAGTTCGTCGATGTACAGCCACAGGAACTGCATCATCAGGATGAACACGACGACGAAAAGGATCCCGAAGAAGGGACCCACGAAGGAGGAGAGGATGAACTTGTCTATCTTCTTCATCGTCGCTGTGTTCCTGTGTAGGAATGAAAATGTGGGCCGGGGAGAGGACCTCTTTCTTCCCGCCCCTTAAACAACTAGCTCAGGGCTACCTCGAGGACGGCGTCAAGGGCTTCCTCAAGGCCTCCCACGTTCTTGCCTCCCGCACTTGCAAGGCCGCTCTGGCCTCCGCCTCCGCCCTGGATGAACTTGGCGGCGACCCGGATGTCCTTGCCTGCGTTCTTCCCTTTCTCGACGAGGTCGGGGGAGTACATGAGGACGATATTAGGTTTTCCGTCCCAGGGGAATGCTCCTATGAAAACAAGGTTGCTGGTGCTCTTCTGGAGGAAGAGGGCGATGTTCCGCACCATTGTGGGATCCAGGGTGGAGGAGGTGTATTTCACGACGCGGATACCGCTAATGAGTTCCGCTTTTTCGGAAAGTCTCCCTGCGATGTCCTTGGCCTTCTCCTGCATTGCCTTCTCCAGGTCCTTCTTTATCGTGGAGTTCTCCTCGACGAGATTGCGGATGGAGGAGGCGATGTCCTTGGTGTTATTGAGGAATGAACGTGCAGAGGACATGGTGTCGCTCATCATGTAGATCATCTCCTCGGCGGCCCTGCCGCTCACTGCCTCGATGCGGCGGACACCGGCTGCGATGGCTCCTTCGGAAAGGATCTTGAAGAAACCGAGTTTGCCGGTTGAGGAGGCGTGGGTTCCTCCGCACAGCTCGCAGGAGGGGCCGAACCTCACGACCCTCACGATGTCACCGTACTTCTCCCCGAAGAGGGCGATGGCACCCATTTCCTTGGCCTCTTCCATGGTGGCGTCCCTCTTCTCCTGGAGGGGAAGGTTCTCACGGATGAGTTCATTGACTGTCCTTTCGACCTCTCGGAGCTGCTCCTCGGTCACTTTGGCGAAGTGTGAGAAGTCGAACCTCAGGTACTCGGGGCAGACGTACGAGCCTTTCTGCTCGACATGGGTGCCGAGGACCTCGCGAAGGGCCTGGTCCATGAGGTGGGTGGCGGTGTGGTTGGCTGCGATATCGTCCCTCCTGGCCTTGTCCACCACGAGGGTGAATGAAGGGGTGCAGTCGGAGGGGATCCTCTCGGCTATCTGGATGGTGAGGTCGTTTTCCTTGACCGTGTTGAGGATGGCCACCTTCTCCCCGCTCTGTTCGTCCAGGATGTAGCCCGTGTCACCGACCTGGCCTCCCATCTCCGCATAGAAAGGTGTGATGTCGAAGACCAGCTGGTACATGGTGCGGTTCTTCTGCTTGACGGTGCGGTACTTGATTATGCGGGCTCCCAGAACCTCGGTCGTGTCATATCCCAGGAAATCGCATCTTCCGTCCTCCTGCAGTATGGTCCAGTCACCGAACTCGTTGGCGGTAGCCTT
Source organism: uncultured Bacteroidales bacterium (assembly GCA_905235445.1). Lineage (GTDB taxonomy): Bacteria > Bacteroidota > Bacteroidia > Bacteroidales > UBA932 > Cryptobacteroides. Next base: position 36,720 of record CAJOLJ010000009.1, on the reverse strand, counting down.
GCGGGCGCGGTCCTTCTGCTTGAGAAGTTCCGCACTAAACCCCTCGAGGTCGACGCTGTAGCCTTTCTCGGTGGCGATGAGCTCCGTCAGGTCGATCGGGAACCCGTAGGTGTCGTACAGGGTGAAGGCCTCGGTCCCGGGGAGGACCTTGGTGGAGGAGCATTTGGCCATATACTCATCCAGCAGGTGGATGCCCCTGTCCAGGGTGCGCAGGAATGCGGTCTCTTCCTGGAGGATGACGCTCTCTATGAGATTTTTCTGGCTTACCAGCTCGGGATAGGCTTCTCCCATGTCCTCGCACAGTGTGTCGACCATCCTGCACATGAAAGGTTCGTTGAACCCGAGGAAGGTGTAACCGTAGCGCACAGCCCTCCTGAGGATGCGGCGGATGACGTAGCCCGCCTTGACGTTCGAGGGCATCTGCCCGTCTGCGATGGAGAATGCGATTGCCCTGATGTGGTCGGCAATGACTTTCATTGCAACCTGGACCTGCCCTCCCTCGGAGTAGAGATGGCCGCTGAGCTGCTCGATTTTGTGGATGAGGCCGCTGAACACATCGGTCTCGTAGTTGGAACTCTTGCCCTGGAGGATCATGCAGAGCCTCTCGAAGCCCATACCGGTATCGATGCTCTTCTTGGGCAGGAGCTCGAGGTGGCCGTCGGCCTTGCGGTTATACTGCATGAAAACGAGGTTCCATATCTCGATGACATCGTCATTGTCCGTGTTCACGAGGCTCGCCCCAGGGATGGCTGCCCTCTGCTCGGGGCTTCGCAGGTCTATGTGGATCTCGCTGGAGGGTCCGCAGGGACCCGTGTCACCCATTTCCCAGAAGTTGTCGTGCTTGTCCCCGAGGAGGACATGGTCCGGCTTCATATGGGTGAGCCAGGCCTCCTGGGCCTCGGTATCGAGGGCGGTCCCGTCCTCCTCGTCACCCTGGAATACGGTGGCGTACAGGATGTCCGGGTCAATCTTGTATACATCCGTGAGCAACTCCCAAGCCCAGGCGATGGCTTCCTTCTTGAAGTAGTCGCCGAAGCTCCAGTTTCCCAGCATCTCGAACATGGTGTGGTGGCGTCCGTCATGGCCCACCGCCTCCAGGTCATTGTGCTTTCCGCTGACGCGGAGGCATTTCTGGGTGTCTGCCGCCCTCAGGAAATTGGGGGTGCTGTTTCCCAGGAAAATGTCCTTGAACTGGTTCATGCCCGCATTGGTGAACATGAGGGTGGGGTCATTCTTTATTACCATGGGGGCGGACGGTACTACCGTGTGCCCTTTGGATGCGAAGAAATCGAGGAAGAGGCTGCGTATTTCCTTAGCTGTCATATCGTGTTAATATTCATGTTATAAGGCTTGCGGTCCCGCTCTTTGGAATAGGGGTGCGGGGTGCCTTGAATCTGCAAAATTAAGAAAATAAACGATATGTTTTGTAAATTTGCATTTCTATGGGTGCTGAGGACGCATGCAGCAGGGAGCCTGTCCTTACCGGGAAATCCCGATTGGCCCGAAGATTGCTCAAGTACAAAACCGACCTAGGAAGCAAGTCGCATGTCCAAAAGAAAATACAGAGTCAATCCGCAGACTCTCCTCTATGAAATCGAGAGGGAGTCGGGCTCGTCACGCGCCCGGCGGATTCTGCTATTCTTTCTGGCGTCCCTCGCCCTCGCGGTAGCGTATTTCTTTATATACGTGGGAGTCCTCCATCTGGAACTGCCCAAGACTACGCTCCTTAGGAAAACGAACGATTCATACAGGGCCATGGTGGCCAACATAAACAGGGAGATGGACCAGTGCGAGGCGGTCCTCAATGGACTGGCTCTTCGGGACGAGGGGGTGTACCGCAACATTTTCGGAATGACTTCCATCGGGTTCGAGGCCAGGAATGCCGGTTTCGGAGGGGTGAACAGGTATTCACACCTCGATGAGCTGGAGGACGGGGCGCAGCTGCGAAACTCGGTGGCGCGCCTGGACCGCTTGATGAAGAAAGCATACGTTCAGAGCAACTCGTTCGACGACATCTCCTCCCTCTCTAAGAGGGCGGGAGACATGGCTGCCTGCATCCCGGCCATTGCCCCGATGCTCACTGACCACAACACCGTGCACACTTCCAGTCCCTTCGGCTACCGTTCCGACCCGATTACGGGATTCTCGAAGTTCCACTCCGGGTGTGATTTCGCATGCCAGCCGGGGAATCCCATCTACGCCACCGGCGACGGGGTCGTGGAGAGCGTGAAGTTCGAGCTTTTCGGCTACGGCAACTCCGTGGTGATTGACCACGGCTTCGGCTACAGGACCCGCTATGCCCACATGAAGACCATTTACGTGGTGGAGGGGATGAAACTTCGCCGAGGGGAGTGCATCGGGGAGAGCGGCAACACCGGGAGGGTCACCGGCCCCCACCTCCACTACGAGGTATACTACCGCAACAATGCCGTCAATCCGGCGAACTACATGGATATTGACATGGATATGGGTGAATACAAAGACTTGGTCGAGACGGCTGCCCGCCTCTCCTCCAATGTCCTGAAGCCCCACCAGAGGATGAAGTTCTAGAATCATATGGCAAAAGGATACAGGTTTGACATGGATAGTTTCTCCTTCAAGAAGGAGACGACTTCGGCGTGGGGCGTTGTGGGAGGGGTCCTGGGTTACCTGCTCCTGAGCCTCTCGCTTGCGGCCGTCTATTATGTCATCTTCTCCATATTCTTTTCCACGGATATAGAGAGGAACCTCCTGCGGGAGAATGCCGTTTACCGCAAGACCATTCCCCAGATGGAGGAAAGGCTGGACGTCATCCAGGATGTGACCGCCGACCTCCAGAGAAGGGACAACGGAATCTATGACGACATCTTCCATGCCGCCGCTCCTTCCGTGGACCCGCTAAGCGACATCTCCATCCAGTACGGGATGGATTCCCTGAGGAGGGCGGAGCTCGTGAAATACGTCGGAAAGAAGGTCGACAACCTCTCCGTGAAGGCCTCCTCCGTGGACAGTTCCTTCCTGGAGGCATTCTCCGCACTCTCATCCTCAAAGAGGCCGCTTCCCCCCATGATACTTCCCCTCGAGAACTTCCAGTACGCGAGGACCGGGGCCTCCGTGGGCTCAAAGCTGAGCCCCATCTACAAGGTTCCCGTCATCCATAACGGCATCGACCTCGTGGCAAGCCAGGGCGACTGGGTGGTGAGCACCGCGGACGGGGTGGTGTCATCCGTAATCCATTCCTCCAAGGGGCTGGGCAATGTCGTGGAAATCAAGCATGCCAACGGCTACACTACCCGTTATGCCCACCTTTCGGACATTTCCGTTGTAAACGGTGAAAGGGTACGGAGGGGAAAGAGGATAGGGCAGGTAGGTTCCACCGGAAGCGCCTTCGCCCCGCACCTTCATTATGAAGTCCTCCATGAAGGAGTGTACCTGGACCCGACGGACTGTTTCTTCGGGTCGGTGGACGCTGACGGATACACAAGGATAAAGTACATGGCCTCGATGACAGGCCAGTCTCTGGATTAATTTTACTATCTATGGAAAAGCTCCTCTATTCGATCGGTGAAGTTGCCCGGATCATCGGGGTCAATGTGGATGTCGTCCGCAACTGGACCAAGATCCTGGGGGCCAGGATAAAGTGCGAGAGAAACTCCCGCGGGGCGCGCTTTTACAAGAAGGAGGACATCGAGGTCCTGCGCCAGTTCCATTACCTGGTCAAGGACAAGAAAATGACCCTGGAAGGAGCGAAAAAACAGATAGCCGCCTCCAGCAGTGCGGTCCGCTCCAGGGTGAATGTGGTGGAGTCCCTTACGGAAATCAAGGCACAGCTGCTGGAACTTCGCTCCGTCCTCGACTGACGGGGGGAGGCGCCTTAGGTGGACTTTATAAAATAAGAAGTGCGAAGATGAGTCCAAACCGCAAAATCTTCGTAAATTTGCACCCCTTAGGGTTCAGCCGCCCTTTGGAAGGATTGAGAATTAAAAATATTTCGAAATATTACTAATGGCAACAAAGAAAATCAACAAAGTCGATACCCCTGTCGACCAGAGGGAGACATTCGTATCTCTCCAGAAGACTTTTGCGGAAAGCGAGAACATCGAGGAAGTGCTCCGCACCCTGTATGAACTCCAGAAGACCGACTCCGAGATAGACAAGGTGGAGCAGCTCCAGGGTGAGCTTCCCCAGGAGGTCCTTGCCCTCAAGGAGGAGCTTGCGGCCCTCAAGGCAAAGACCAAGGAACTCGCAGCGGAGGCTGAAGGATACCAGGAGCTGATTACCCGCAATCGCCAGGGCAAGATAGAGAGCGAGGCCATCATCGCCAAGTGCAAGGCCCAGCTCGACAACATCAGCAACTCCAGGGAGTTCGATACCATCCAGAAGGAAATCGAGAATGCTGAACTCGAGGTCAAGATAGCCGACAAGCACATCGGCGAGGCCAAGATCGAGATGGCCAAGAAGCGCCAGCAGATCGAGGATGTCAAGGACCACATCTCCATCGTGGAAAGTGATCTCAAGGCCAAGGAGAGCGAGCTCTCCGAAATCCGCAAGTCCAACAATGACGTCACCCGTCGTCTCGCGGACCGCAGGGCCCAGTGTGCGGCTAAGGTGGACGAGAAGACCATCAGTGCCTACGAGCGCATCCGCGCCAGCGTCAAGAACCGCCTTGCGGTGGTTACCGTATTCAAGGGTGCATGCGGAGGCTGCTTCAACGCCATCACTCCCCAGAGGCTCATTGACATAGATTCCAACAAGAAGCCCATCATCTGCGAGAACTGCGGACGCATCATCGTCAGCAACGTCCTCGCCGGCATCGGACAGGAGACCAAGGAATAGCCTTCGTCCCCCTCTGCCCCAAAGACTACTTACTGACAATGCCTCCTCAAACAAAACCGCAGACTTACACTACCCAAGCCGGAGTGCAGGGAAACATTCCTCCCCAGGCCCTTGAGGCCGAGGAGTTTGTCCTGTGCGCCCTCCTGGTGGACTCCTCCCTCGTGGACGAAGCCATGGAGGAACTCGGCCCCAACTGCTTCTATGACCAGCGGAACCAGAAGATCTTCGAGGCCATGTCCGCCCTCGTTGCCGAGCATGTCCAGATCGATATCATATCCCTCACCCAGAAACTCAAGGCCAGGGGCGACCTCGAGACGGTGGGCGGGACCGTCCGCATCGCGGAACTCTCCCAGAAGATAGCCGCCGCGGCTAACTTCGAGTACTATGTCAGGGTCCTCAAGCAGAAGACCATCCAGAGGGACCTCATCCAGGCATCCCTCAAGATACTGGAGAGTTCATATGACGACTCCGTGGCGGTCGATGACCTCATCGACATGGCCCAGAGCCGGGTATACGACGCCATCCAGAACAGCGTCAAGAAGGATGTCCAGGAGATAGGGGCCGTAATCAAGGCCGCCATGGACGACATCGAGAAGATGCAGGGCTCCTCCGGCCTGAGCGGTGTCCCCTCAGGCTACCCTTCCATCGACGCGATCACCATGGGCTGGCAACCGTCCGACCTCATCATCCTGGCTGCCCGTCCTTCTGTCGGTAAGACCGCATTTGCCCTGAATATCGCGAGGAACGCAGCCGTCGACCACAACATGCCTGTCGCTGTGTTCTCCCTGGAAATGCCCGCCATCCAGCTGGCGAAGCGTCTGATGATATCCGAGACTGGGCTCAGCGCGGACAAAATCAAGGGCGGGACCAAGCTGGAGCCCCACGAGTGGACCCAGCTTGAGTATAAGCTCAAGGCCCTCTCCAAGAGTCCCCTCTACGTGGATGACACCCCGTCCCTTCCCATCATGGAGTTCAGGACAAAGGTGAAGAGGCTGGTGAACTCGAAGGGGGTGAGGCTGGTAATTGTCGATTACCTGCAGCTGATGCAGGGGCCTGCGGAGCTCCGTGGGCTCAGGGAGCAGGAAGTCGCGGCAATATCCAGGACCCTCAAGGCCACGGCCAAGGAACTCAACGTTCCCATCATTGCCCTCTCTCAGCTCAGCCGCCAGGCTGTCCAGAGGTCCACTTCCAACGGGAAGCCGATGCTCAGCGACCTTCGCGAGTCCGGTTCCATCGAGCAGGATGCGGATATGGTAATCTTCGTCCACCGTCCCGACTACCTGGGTCTCGCCGAGACCCCCAACGGGAAGGAGACCACGGAAATCATCATTGCCAAGCACCGTAACGGGGAAACTGCGGATATCCCGATGCTCTTCAAGAGCGAGATGGTCCGCTTCGTGGAACCGAACGACACCCTTCTGAACGGGGCCGGGACGTCCTATGAGTCCCGGATGAACGAGGATGTCCCGTATGTCTCATCTCCGGCGGAGGACGACTTCCCCGAGGGACCCATCGACTCTTACGGCCCCGACCCCTTGGGAGGAGGCAATAATTCATTCGTCTAGATTTTGGAAAAGGAAACACAGGACATGAAAATGCGTTTACTCCATATCGGCCTGCAGGGGCCCGAGGGGGGCGGGAGGAAGTCCGCTCTTCCCTCGCTTCTTCTGCTGTGCTGCCTCCTTCTTTGCGCAGGCCCCCTCGCTTCCGCCCAGCCGACGAACTACTGGGAGTGCCTGCCGGTTGCGGGGGACCTGAAGTACGAGAACCTGCCCTTCCAGGTGGGAGAGCACATCAAATACAACATCAACTACAAGTGGGGAGTCATAAACGGGAATGTCTGCAAGGCGGACATGCGGATGGAGGCCAAGACATACAACGGCATCCCCGCCCTCGGGGTGAGGATCTACGGCCAGACCAACTCGTTTTATGACAATTTCTTCAAGGTCCGCGAGGACATGAGGGCCACTTTCACCCGTGACGGTCTCGTTCCCCTGTATGCCTACAGGGAGGCCAAGGAAGGGAACTACACGATGACCAACGAGGCCCGCTGGGTCTATGATGCGGACCCGCCGTACATCCAGAATGTGAAGGAAACGTCCAAGAAAGGCCGTCAGGAATCCACCGTGGCGGTCCGTCCTTGCCTGACGGACCTGCTGACGGTATTCTACATGCTTCGCTGCCTGGATTTTGACAAACTCCTGGAAATGGGGGAGTTCACGATGTACTATACCATGGACGGGAAGACCAAGGAGACTAAGGCCAAAGTCGTCGGCAGGGAGGATTACAATGTAAAGGGAGTGGGGAAGATTCCCGCGATAAAGCTGGGTGCGGTAATTTCGTCTGACGGGAAGTATGGCTATGCCTACTACAGCGAATGCCCCGGCCATATCCTGCTTGGCTTCAATGTGCCCATCGTGGTGGGCTACGCCTCCGCCAGCATATCCGACTGGGAAATGCTGAAGTATCCCCTCCAGCCGGTTGAAAAGAAATAGAGAGATAAACGATAACCCTTAATAACCATTAACACACACACGCAGAGGATGTCACCATCCGATATCTCCCATGAAGGGGTGATAAAAGCGATTGACCGGAAGACCACGACGGTGGAGATCCTGTCCAAGAGCGCCTGCTCTTCCTGCCATGCGGCTGCGCTTTGCACCAGCATGGACGCAGTGAAAAAGGACGTGGAGGTCCCTACCGACCCTTCCGCACATTTGCAGGTGGGCGACAACGTGAAAGTCGTCCTCAGGCGCGACCTTGGAAGCAAGGCCGTGCTCCTTGCTTATGTCGTCCCGCTTGCCATCATGCTCATCCTTGTGGTGGCCCTTTCATTCACGTCCATGCATGAACTGCTCATCGGGGCCATCGGTCTCGGTGGGGTTGCCCTGTGGTACGTGGTCCTGTACCTCATACGGGGGCGTGTGTCCAACAACTATGTGTTCAGGATAGAGAAGTAATCGGGGTGTGAAAGAGATGAAATCCAACAACTAATTATTATATGGCAACAACAATTATCTGGACTATCGTCATCATCGCCGTCCTCGGCCTGGTGCTGGCCCTCATCCTGTACTTCGTGGCAGAGAAGTTCAAGGTGGAGGAGGATCCCCGCATCGACGAGGTGGAGAAGGTGATGCCCGGGGCGAACTGCGGTGGCTGTGGCTTCGCAGGGTGTCGGGCATTCGCCGATGCCGCTGTCAAGGCTCCCAACCTGGACAACAACTTCTGTCCCGTGGGTGGCAATGATGTAATGAAGAAGGTCGCGGCCATCCTTGGCTATGAGGTCAAGGAGAAGGCACCGCAGGTTGCAGTGGTCCGCTGCAACGGAACGTGCGAGAACCGTCCCAGGACCAACCAGTACGATGGCTTTGCTTCCTGCAAGGTGAAGGCCGCCCTGTACAGCGGGGACACCGGCTGTTCATACGGTTGCGTGGGCTGCGGTGACTGTGTACAGGCATGTACCTTCGGGGCCCTCTCGATGGACCCTGCCACGGGGCTTCCCGTCGTCGATGAGACGAAGTGCACCGCCTGCGGGGCATGTACGAAGGCCTGCCCGAAGCACATTATCGAACTGAGGGCCAAAGGCCCCCGCGGCATGAGGATGTACGTCTCCTGCGTGAACAAGGACAAGGGTCCCGCTGTCAAGAAAGCCTGCAGCGCCGCTTGCATCGGCTGCGCCCTGTGCGAGAAGACCTGTACACACGGAGCCATCGTCATGGCGGACAACAACGCCTACATCGATTTCACCAAGTGCAAGCTCTGCCGTGAGTGCGAGGCCGTCTGCCCTACCGGGGCGATTCATGGGATCAACTTCCCCAAGCCCCTGGACAAGGAAGCCGTGAAGGCCAGGGTTAACGAAAGAAACCGCAAGGCAAGGGAGGCCGCCGCTGCCGCTGCCGCCAAGGCCAAGGAAGAGGCTGCCGCTGCCGCCCAGGTCGTTAAAGAGGAAAAGAAGGAGGACAACAATGGCTAAGATTACATTCTCGATGGGTGGCGTCCACCCCAATGACTCCAAGATAGCGAAGGACCGTCCCATAGAGGTCCTGCCCCTTCCCCCGACCGTGTATGTCTCCATGGCACAGCACCTGGGAGCTCCCGCTAAGCCCCTGGTGAAGGTGGGGGACAAAGTGAAGGTCGGTCAGGTAATAGCCGAACCCGGCGGGTTCATATCCGCATTCGTCCACTCTCCCGTAAGCGGGACCGTGAAGGCCGTGGCCCCCTACAAGGATCTCGCCGGCAACAATGTCCCCCACGTGCAGATTGCAGTGGAAGGTGACGAGTGGGCCGAAGGCATCGATACTTCGGACACCCTTGTGACCGAGATACCCGAGGACAGGGACTTCATTCTCTCCAGGATCAAGAATAACGGTGTCGTGGGACTGGGAGGAGCGACATTCCCCACCCATGTCAAACTGAACCCCGCCCCGGGCAGCAAGGCCGAGTGCCTGATTATCAATGGTGCGGAGTGCGAGCCTTATCTTACTTCCGACTACAGGATCATGCTCGAGAGCCCCAAGCAGATACTCATCGGAGCGGCCATCATGCAGAAAGTCCTCGGCGGATGTCCTGCGGTCGTGGGAATCGAGGAGAATAAGCCCGAGGCCATAGAGTCGATGTGCAAGGCCCTTGGGGAGCTTGGACTCGGGAACATCCAGGTCCTGACCCTCAAGAAGAAATATCCCCAGGGAGGTGAGAAACAGCTCATCGACGCGGTGATGCGCCGCCAGGTCTCCTCCGGCGCCCTTCCCATAAGCGTAGGCGCGGTGGTCCAGAACGTGGCGACATCCCTCGCTGTTTATGACGCGGTCCAGAAGAACCGTCCCCTCATAACCAACGTGCTCACCATCACCGGCAACTGCCTTCCCGTGGAGAAACAGCACAACTACCTCTTCCGCATCGGCATGCCCCTGAGCTACATAGCCGAGTATGCAGGCGGGGTCCCCGACGGGGCCGTCAAGCTCGTTAGCGGAGGTCCCATGATGGGCAGGGCGATAGCCAACCTTGACGCCTGCACGGTCAAAGGTTCCTCTTCCATCCTCTACCTCTCCGAGCAGTCTACCAAGAGGGGGCAGGAAGGACCCTGCATCCGTTGCGGGAAGTGTGCCCAGGCTTGCCCGATGGGACTGGAGCCTTTCCTGCTGAACCGTCTCGCAAGGGCTCAAAGGACAGACGAACTTGAACAGAATGCAGTCCAGGACTGCATCGAGTGCGGATGCTGCCTGTACAGTTGCCCTGCTAACATTCCCCTTCTGGACATCATCCGTCCCGCCAAGGGACAGGTGCTCGGGATAATCCGTGCAAGGGCGGCGGCAGCCAAGGCCGCAGCGGCCCAGGCAGCACCCAAGAAGTAAAACGAAAAAATCTGTACTACGATGAATAAACAGTTGGTTTCACCCTCTCCTCATATCCATACCGCAGTCTCCACCAAGAGCCTGATGAGGGATGTCGTGATAGCCCTGATCCCCGCCCTGATAGTGTCAGTCGTGTTCTACGGCTGGAAGGAACTGCTCGTGGTGGGTGTCAGCGTGGCTTCCTGTGTGCTTCTGGAGTGGGCAATTTCCAGATACCTGATGGACAGGAAAGAAAGCACCATAGGTGACCTCTCCGCAGTTGTCACCGGTCTTCTGCTTGCCCTCAACCTTCCTTATACGACTCCCTGGTGGATTGTGTTCATAGGTGCCGCGGTCGCAATCTGCGTCGCCAAGATGACTTTCGGAGGCCTCGGCCAGAATGTCTTCAATCCCGCCCTGGTGGGCCGTGTATTCCTGCTTGTCTCCTTCCCTACGGCCATGACCCACTGGGAGAGCCCCAAGGGACTTTTCGGCGTTGATGCGGTCAGCGGTCCTACACCTCTGGGAATGGTAAGTGAAGGCCTCATCCAGGGACAGACCGTCCCCCAGATAATGAGCGCCAACTCCCTTGACTACGGCCAGATGCTCTTCGCCTCCATCGGAGGTTCCGCAGGTGAGATATCGGCCCTGGCCCTTCTCATAGGCTTCGTCTACCTTCTTGTCAAGAGAGTCATCCGTCCCCACATCACCCTTTCCATCTGGGTCACCGTGGCGGTCGTTTCCGGCATATTCTGGCTCGTCAACCCCGAGCGCTTCACAGATCCCGTCTTCAACCTTCTCACCGGTGGTATGATTCTGGGTTCCTGCTTCATGGCAACCGACTATGTCACCTCACCGATGAGCGTGAAGGGCGGAATAATCTTCGGTGTCGGGATTGGTTTCATAACGATGATGATCCGTTACTTCGGGGCTTATCCCGAGGGTATGTCCTTCGCCATCCTGCTGATGAATGCAACGGTGCCTCTTCTTAACATGTGGTTCCACCAGAAGAAGTATGGCTATGCCAAGACCAAGAAGAAATAAGGAGGAATAACTATGGCAGCAAAATCAAATCTCAAGAACATGGTCCTGTGCCTATTCGGCACTTGCCTGGTCTGTTCGGCACTCCTCGGGGGCGTGTACGCCCTCACCAAGGGACCCATCGACAGGACCAATGCACAGCTTCTTCGTGCCTCCATCGGCGCTGTGCTCCCCGAGGGGGGAGACCTTTCCGAGGCCAAGCCCGTGGAAGTGGGGGGACTGCCCTCCGAGTATTATGTCCTCACTGACGGGGACCAGGTGAAGGCTTATGCGGTGAAGAGCACTGCAACGGGATTCGGCGGTCCCATCCAGCTGATGGTCGGGATTACCGCGGACGGAGTCATCTACAACACTTCCGTCCTCTCCCACTCCGAGACCCCGGGCCTCGGCGCAAAATGCACCACCGACAAGAACTTCATGGAGCAGTGGAAGGGGTTCAATCCTTCCGTCAAGATCCTCAAGGTCAAAAAGGAGAACGGTGACGTGGATGCCATAACCGCTTCCACCATCACTTCCAGGGCCTATACCCTCGCAGTGGAGAATGCCGTAAAGGCGTATCAGTCGCTTTCGTCCAAAACCAGCCAAAATTAAGGGAGGAACATCTCATGTCAAAATTGCAACTTATCACCAAGGGACTGGTAAAGGATAACCCTACCTTCGTCCTTCTGCTGGGAATGTGCCCCACCCTTGCCACCACCACGTCCGCCATCAACGGACTGAGCATGGGTCTCGCGACCCTCTTTGTCCTGGTCCTTGCGAACATGGCCATATCGGCAATCGCTCCCATTGTACCGGACAAGGTCCACATTCCGGTATACATAGTGGTCATCGCTACCTTCGTGACCCTGCTCCAGCTCCTCATGCAGGCTTTCGTTCCCGGCATCTACGCCACCCTGGGCCTGTTCATCCCGCTCATCGTGGTGAACTGTATAGTTCTCGGTAGGGCGGAAGCTTTCGCCAACAAGAATACCGTAGGTGACTCAGCCCTCGACGGACTCGGGGTCGGAATAGGATTCACCCTGTCACTCACTGTTATCGGAATGGTCAGGGAGATCCTCGGAAGCGGCTCCATCTTCGGATGGAAGTTCATCCCCGGGGACGGCATGCTGGCCTTCGTCATGGCTCCCGGTGCCTTCCTGGTACTCGGGTACCTGATGGTCCTTTTCAACAAGATAGCCCAGAAGAACAAGAAATAATCCAGGAGACACTGTAGTATGGAAATTCTGCTTATAATCGTTTCTGCGATATTCGTAAACAATATCGTACTGGCCCAGTTCCTGGGCATCTGCCCTTTCCTGGGTGTCTCCAACAAGCTCTCCACCGCAACCGGAATGAGTGCGGCCGTCTGCTTTGTCATCACCCTGGCTACCCTTGTGACCTACCTGCTGAACAAGTACCTCCTCGTTCCCTTCGGACTGGAGTTCCTCCAGACCATCGGGTTCATCCTGGTCATTGCGGCACTGGTTCAGATGGTCGAGATCGTGCTCAAGAAGACCAGCCCCTCGCTGTATCAGGCACTGGGTATCTTCCTGCCGCTCATCACCACGAACTGCGCAGTCCTGGGTGTGGCAATCACCGTTGTCACCAAGGAGTTCACCTTCGGCCTTCCTTCCCACATGCTGGGTCTGGGTGAGGCTCTCCTGTATGCCTTCGCTACATCTCTCGGTTACGGTCTTGCCATGGTCCTCTTCGCCGGACTTCGCGAGCATCTGGCCCTCAACAGCGTTCCCAAGGCCTTCAAGGGAGTTCCCATCGCCCTTATCACTGTGGGTATCCTCGCTCTTGCATTCATGGGATTCTCCGGAATAGCATAGTTACTCTTCATATTTGTGCGGGGCCGTCTTTCCAAGTGGTGGAGAGGCGGCCTCACTTTGTTTTTGTTTCGGACCTGACACCATAGGTATCCCTCGTTTCAAAGGCGATCGCAACTGCAATCTTGAAATTATCAAGCAGATGTTCGATGTGAGCCGCCTCTTTGAGGCGGTGGATGATTTTACCAATACCTATGAGACGTTCTTGAAGGTGTCAGAAATGGAACTGGGGTACAGACATCTGGAGGGGCAGATAGCCAAGTATTACGAGGACGTACGTGCTACGGCACTCTGCATTTCCACCCGTGGACTGGTCGGTGGCGGAGACTTTGATTTCTTCAACAATGGAATCCGCAGGATTCAGCCGTTCATGCATCAGGGCCGCTACTTCGTACTGCAGGCAGGAGTGGATGCAGCGCGGGCTGCTTATCTTGCCACATGTTTCGAAAAAGGAATAACCGTTATTGAGAAATATGATGGCAATGCAACAGAGGCTGTCAAGTTGCGCCTGAAGGGCACAGTTCCTGTGAAACTCCCCCAACTTCGCAGCTCCAATCTTGAGGCTTATTGGTATTGGGTGAAGATAAGTGAACTTCTGGAAAGTTGCGCCTAGAAGTTGCCTAAATGGTCTTGTACGATGCGTCAAGCAACCCCGATGAGTTGTTTCCTGATTGCTACTCAGCATTCTGGGCGATGTTTCCGTGTTGGGAGTAAAATCTTGCTTGTCTATGAACGCAACCTCGAGACACCACTGCTGCAACATCGACATTTGTGAAGAGAGGCACACCTACACAGAACCCCTCCAGTTTAACAGTGTCGGTGCTGGTTACTAAACGACCAGCACCGACATGGCGTTTTCCCGGTCGGTAGGAATAGCCAGCCAGCGATAGAAAGGATCAAAGGATGTTCCTGCTAAGCCCTATTCGCAAATTATCGGCAATAATTTTAAAAATTGCCGATAATTTGCAGAATTAGATAATTGGAAAGATTAAAAAGAAAAAAGGAGCCGTAAATGTGAACGGCGTTTCAGGGCCCACCAAAAATCGGCAACAAAAGGTAACCACATTTCGCTCTCCTCATCCCCAGACGGGCAAGACCCGGCATTCCTTCCGGTACGTTCCAATGGTACACTGATAGTTCGGGCATATCTTTTTAACTCTTCCCGGGGGGCCATCATGGTCGTGCCGTGCACCCTTGAGTCGGCGGCCCGGTATAGCCAGCCGGGTGCCTCCTCTCTAAGGACATCTTCTCAAAAAGCGTATCGCACATCACACAACCATATATCCTACAGCAAAGCCGGTGACAGAACAATCATCCCCTCACCGGCTGAACATTTTCCCTGACACCCCTTAGAGGTTGAACCCGGTCATCTCAAGGTAAGGCTTGTCGCCAGGGGTGTCCTCGACCTTGCAAGTAATCCGTACTGTCTTCTCCTCGCCCGGCATCAGTGAGAAATAATTGTCCTCGTAGATGACGGGGAGGACTTCGTCCCCGTCAGAGGTAAGAAGATCGAGGGTGAGCATCAGTGCCGGAGTGGAAGCGGTGTTCTTCAAGCTTGCCGTCAGAATCCAACTCTCTCCGCTCTTCCGGGTTTTTACGCTGAGGGTGACCTTCGCTTTCGGAAGAGCCTTAAGTTCCTCGAGGCTTCCGCCGTCCCTGCTTTGGACATAGAAGTTGTCGGCAAGGACCTTCCCGTCCTTCTCGATCCTGAACTTATGATAGTAGACTTTCCCCAGGAGGGTGGAATCGACATCCATCTTGGCCAGAGGCAGCGTGCTGTCATCCTTTATGTCCAGATTGTCTTCACGGCGGAACACCTCCCCTCCCTTGCTGTCCAGGACCTGGAGGATAGCTTTCGCCCCTTCAAGGTCCCCGAAGTTGTCATTGACGGCCTCGGCCTTCTCAAGGACAGGGTTCCACTGGATGCGAAGGGGTGCGGAGCCTTTCTTGGCCCCGAAGTATCCGCCGGTGGGACAGAAGTAATAGTCGTATGTCTGCCACACCAGGGAAGGCCAGCTGGAGTGGCTCATCCAAATGACAAGACCCTTGCGGTTCCAGCTTCTGGACTCGTACATTGCCCGGTAACCTTCATAGTTGACCCACTGGGCCAGGGTGGTGTACTCTGAAAGTGAAACAGGCTTTCCGAACTTCCGTTCAAGGATGCCATTGAAAGTGCTTGCCCTCTGGGCCCCTTCCAAAGTGAGGTCATGCAGCCCCCAAAGGGAGTTCTGGGGCCACAGGTTCTCTTCCCTGAGCATCCTTCTCATACTTCTTTCAGTCATTACGTTAGGCATGCCTCTCTCGCTGTGAAGACGGTCCCTTCCCCTTTCGGCTTCGAAGTAGGTCTTGACAGGAAGTGCACTGTAAGGACCGTAGCCGCTTACCGGACCCTCAGCGGAGTGAGGGATGTAGAACATTCCTGGATGCTCCTTTGCAACAAGGTCCCTGAGGGCTGCATCAAGTTCAGCGGGAGGGTTGCCCTCGTTCCTGCCGCAGTAGAATGCTATGCTTGCATGGTTGCGGATTTTCCTGACGTAGTCCAGGGCGTTGTCCATGAACAGGGAGTTGCTGTCCGGGTCGGGTCCGTCCCAGGGGTTGGCAAGCCAGAAGTCCTGCCATATCATGACTCCGTACTTGTCGCAGGCCTCGTAGAACTCCTCGTCAGGGGTCTGGCCCACCCAGTTGCGGATCATGGTGAAGTTCATATCGGCGTGATAGGCAACGGCAGCGTCGTATTCCCTGGAGCGGTAGTTAAGGTTAATCTCCGGGAAACCCCAGTTGCCTCCGTTCCCGATGAGACGACGGCCGTTGACATAGACGTCAAGTATCCCGTCACAGGTCGTGTATGTCATCTCGCGAAGCCCTGTCTTGAAAGATGTCTTTGCGGAAACCTTTCCGTCAGTCGAGGTGAAAAGGGCCTCGACCCAGGTCAGGTTCTGCTCCCCGTAACCATTGGGCCACCACAGGAGTGGCTCCGAGGCGGTCTTCGGGGCGAGTATGACTTCTTTCTCCTCTTTTGCCGAAAGGGTCACATCGGTGGAGAACTCGGTTTCACCGACTTTGACGGTGAACTTTCCGCTTTGTGGTGAGGAGGTGATGTTCCTGATGAAGAAACGAGGTGTCAGCTCGGCTTTCCCGCCGTCAAGCAGGTGAGTGCCAACCATCCCGTCACTTATCTTCACTCCGTCGGATGCCCTCAGGGTCACGTCATCCCAGATGCCGATTGCCCTGCCCCTGACAGTGGGGATCCAGTCCCAACCTATGGTGGGATGGAAGGTGGGGTTGTCGGCCCCGAGGATGCCACCGTTGTTGTCGGGAGTCTGCTCTGTCTGCTCCTTGATTGTACCGGGGTGGTCATTCCTGTGGATGAGAACTGCAATGGTGTTACTCTCTTTCACTTTGTCCGTGACATCGAAACTCTCCCTCCTAAAGGCTCCCTCGATTCTGCCGAGGGACTCTCCGTTGAGGAAAACGTCGGCTTTCCAGTTTACCCCGCCGAAGTCCAGGGTGAGGGTCCTTCCCTTGAATGAAGGGGGAAGGGTGAATGAGCCCCTGTACCAGAAATCAGAGTTGAAAAAGGACTCGGATATCTGCAGCTGGTCATCGTCATACCTGATGTCAGGTATCGCCCCGGCATTGAAAAATGAGCCCGCAACGGTCCCGGGTACGGTGGCGGGAAGCCAGGTGTCGGTGCTGTAGCCTTCAGCGGATATTGCCTCTCCGTCATCTTTCACTTCAGAGGCCCTCTGAATGGTCCAGCAGCCCCTCGATATGGAGAGGCTCTCTCCCTCGGGGAGTCTCGGGCTTTGGGCCTGAGCTTTCACACCGCCCTTGCCCCAGACCTCGAACTCACTTACGGGTACGCTATTGTCCACAGTTAGTCTCACGTAGCGACCGCTGCCTTTTGCGGGGATTTCACTTTCACCAGCTTTGAAAGAAGCGACCTTCGTCCAGGTCTTGGAGTCAGGGGAACTCTCAATTGTGCCAGATGAACTCTCCTCCCCGGCAAAGAACACCTTGAACTTGTCAAAGGATGCCTTGTCACCCAGGTCCACCGTGACAGAACCTCCGTTTTCGCCTTCCGGGACCCATGCGCTCACAAAGTGCTCCGACCCAATGCGGGGCACTTCACGTCCGTCCTCATAGAAGTTCACTTCGCTTATGGTCCAGCCCCTGACGGACTCGCTCCCGAGGGAGATTTCCACGGAAGTGAAGTTGCGCGCATCCTCCGGAACGGAGGCGATGTACGAGAAGAGGCCTCTCATGCGGGGATCGCCCGCCTGGGCGGAGGTGTTGGATGCACTGGCCTTGAGACCTGCAAGTACGGACACATTCTGCGACCCTCCACCGGCCATGGTCGTAGGGACGAAAGGGGAAAGCGGCAGTTCCATTTTCTTCCCGTCCAGGAGGGTTACGCACATCTTGGGCGTGAAAGACGGGGTCTTGCCTCTCTCGGCCCGGGCAAGGCCCTCGAAAGAGATATTCTCGGCGCTGACTGCCTTGCTGAAGCGGATGACAAGACCAGCGTCCTTGCCGCCGGGGAATGTCAGGTTCGTGAAGTTGTCATCGAGTATTTTCTCACGGAGCCTCTTTTCCACCCTCTGTCCGTTGGTGAACACTTCCAGGGTGAGAGGGGTCTCGGAGGAGATGACCCCGTCGGTCAGCAGGTGACCCGTGAGGTTGTAGTCCACGCAGGAGGAGTGCCATGCAGCCCTGCCCAGGGCAAGGTTACGGTAGTCGTTCCCCCCGGGGACGCTCACGGGGCCATCATATGCCTCGGGGTCTCCGGGATAAACCCCGATTCCCCTTGTCCGGGAATCTTGGGAACAGGAGGACAGAAGGGCCAAGGCGGAACACAGCACTGTGCCCAGGGCAAAGGATGCTTTCATGTGATTTAAATGTTTAGTGGCAAGGAAGGGTGTCGACCAACAATCGAACTACAGAATGCAAATTTACCCAATTATCCTTCCTTCCCTGCCACCTTGAAGTCATATTATGATGCCAAATAGGCTACAGTTTCTCGAAAATCATGACATAAGTCCTCGGACCGAGCACGAATCTGTCATAATCCTGCCACCTGTAGGAACTCGCCGGCTGCTCGTCGAGGAGCTTGAAGTCCAGTCCTATGCATCCTGCAGGGATGGCGAGGGTCTTGTTGCCGGCGCTGAAGAGGTGTTCTCCGGGAAGAAGGATGGTAGCCTTTTCACCGCTCAGCTCGAAAGTGATTTCATTGGTGGATAGATCCACGCTGAAGGGGCTTTCGCCGTGAGGAAGCTTGCCATAATAACCGGAGAGGTCGATGGGACCCTCAACACCGGAGGGGACGTTGGCATAGGAGTAGTTCCAGAACTTTTCGTCATCCCCGGACCAGTAGTTGGCGCTTCCCGAAGCGGAAGTCTCGGTAACGGAAGTGAATGAGATTTCAAGGCGGTTGTCGCTCTCCCACCAAATGGAGTCATCCCAGCACCAGGACTTGTCCACGGGGTTCACGAAGGCCGGATCGTCTCCTGTCCCGCCGAGAACCTGCAGGCTGTGGACTTTGTAGGAACCTGCGAGGGACCCAAGGTCCGCCGGAGGTTCCGGATCCTTCGGTTCCACATACTCATAGACCTCGTCCACTGTCTTGGAAGCCTCGGGAGTCTTGAAACCTGCGCTCTTTTTGTCAAGTTCAACGAAGAGGACCCTGGGATGGCAGGCAATGACTCCGTACTCGTCCCATGCATGGCTCCAGTTGTCGGCACCGCCCGAGAGGACGAACTTCAGGGCTACGCCCTCGATGTTGATGTCGATGGGGGGAGTGTTGGGAGCCTGGTAGAGTCCTGCGGGAAGCATTTCCCCGACGGTCTCATGGCCGTCTGCATGCTTGAATGTGACGGTGCTCCCGTCCACTGTGTAGCTTGCGGTACCGAAAGGTATCATCCTGTAGAACTGCGAGAGGTTTATGGTCTTGCCCGAGTCGGGGTTCTTCTCTCCTGCGTACACCGTGCACCAGTTGTGCCCGTCCTCACCGGCCCAGTTGATGAAGGTGCCGTCAGGGTGGAACTCAAGATAGTTGTCCCTCTCGGCCTCGACTCCGAGACCGCCTTCGGAAAGGAAGTATTCGGCCTTGTCGAAGAGGTCGTAGACCTTTGTGCAGTCATACTCGGGACCTGTCCCGCCCCAGAGCCAGAGGTGGGTGATAGTGTAGATTTCGAGGTCCTGGCTGATGACACCCGCATCGAAGACTTCCCCTGCCCCGAGGCCAAGGGCCGGCAATGTGACGTGTGCCATGTCGCCTTCGGCGGTGGATACAACTATGGTGCCCCCCTCGAGGTTCCCGGGAAGAGTGACGATCCAGTACTCTGCTCCTTTGCTGAACTCCCCACTGAGTTCCACGGTGTTGGAAGTGGCGACAGCGACCGGTTCCTCTGAGGAGTAGTCCACTGTAATGTCCCCGGCTATTTTGTCTCCGGCAGTGAGCGTCACCTTCTGGACCCCGTCAATGTCCAGGGTGAACTTTACTGCGCTCACGAGGTTCCTGAAGAACAGGGTGGAAGTGCTGCCCTTCGCGACTTTCAGTGCGAGAACAGGGTCAAAATCTCCTTCAACTGCGCCCTGTCGGGAGGGAAGGACGGCGCTTATGAGTGTCCCTGAGATGGAAGAACCTTCGGCAGGGAAGACTGCTACGAAAGAATTGTCACCGGACGGGACATTCCCCTGGAAAGAAGCTCCGCTTCCTCCCTCGGAAAGGGAACCCGGCAGGGTGGAAGACTGCTTCCCGTCGGAAAAGAGAATGCTTGCACCTTCGCTCCACTTGGAGAAGGGGCCCTGCTGCTCATCGATGGTGCCGAAGAAGGATACGCTACCCCCCAGGGAGGGTGTGACTACCTCGGCGGGATTGTCGCCCTCTGTCGTTCCCGATACCTCGGGAATCTCCACGGGATCCGAGCATGACCATGCCAGAAGGATGGAAGCTGAGGCAATCACTGAAAAAAGAACTCTAAGTTGTTTCATATGAATGAAGTGTATTATTTTATTTGAATAATTCTTTGGCGAAGTCACGAAGCTGTTCTCTCCAGAACTGCCACTCATGCCCGTACGGGGAGGAATGGAACTGATGGCGGATACCTTTGGCGGAGAGTTCCTCGCTGAAGAGACGGTGCCCGACGTACCTGTCATCCTTTGTTCCGCAGGATATGTACAGAAGATGAAGAGAAGAGTTGATCTTTTCCGGGTCACTGATGCACCCTATGCCGTACTTGGCGTAGTCGAAGGGCGGTTCGCTGAGAATCCCGGCGCTGAAGTCCCCGATATACGAGAACCGTTCCAGGTGCCTAAGTCCCATTACGAAGGACTGTCCTCCGCCCATGGACAGTCCGGCTATGGCCCGGTGGTCCCTGTCTTTGAAGACCCGGTACCTGCCCTCCACAAGCGGAATCACATCTTTCAGAAGCTCTTCCTCAAGGAGGCCGATTCCCTCCGGGGAACTGCCCCCTGCCCAGGAACCGTCAGTCAGGCCGTTTGTCATGACCACAATCATGGGAGTGGCCTGTCCGCCCTGTATGAGGTTGTCAAGTATCCTGTCAGCACCGGCGCTGTCCATCCAGCTCCTCTCATTGTCCCCGCCTCCGTGACGAAGGTACAGGACCGGGAACTTTTTGTGTGCGTACTTCTTGGTGAAGTAGCAAGCGGGAACATAGATGCAGACCTTCCTTGGCTTTTGAAGCGATGATGAAAAGTAACTTACGATATCGACCTGGCTTCCCGTGAAGCGGAGCTCGTCGAAACGGTCCCCTTCCGGGGAGGGCACGTCAAGAGTGTTGCAGTAGACCTCGGTACCCACTTTCACATCGGGGTTCTTCATGTCCAGGACAATGATTCCGTCCACATCGAACTTGTACTCATAGACCCTGGGCTCCTGGGGAGGTATACTTACGCTCCAGACCCCATTGTCATCTTTCTCCATGGGGAACTTAAGGATTTCCCACTCACCGAAAAGAAGGGTCACGGCCTTTGCCGAGGGCGCTTCCAGACGGAAAGTCACGCTTCCGTCCTTCTCCACCACAGGGGAGAACTTCCCCGTAGGGGAGTCCCACCATCCCTTGGTGGAGAAAGGATTCCCTCTCTGGGCCGATGCGCCTGGCCCACAGAGAAGAAGGAAGACGAAAATAAAATCAATCAGTATTTTTTTCATGGCATTATTTATCCCATATGAATGTCGCTACGGCTCCGCTTTCCAGGGATCTCCCGAAAGTCATCCCCTTGTACTGAACCTTCACCGGTACGGAGGAGGAAGTGGTGTTCGAGACGATGAGAACCACTTTGCCACCTGGGGTCAGAAAGGCTACATTGGGCAGCACTCCCGCCCTGTCATACCTTATGGCTCTGTCCACCTCGGGACGCTGCTCGTCCTCGAAAAGAACTATCCCGGGGTCGCCTTCGTCCGTGCTGTATATCCTTTCGGACCCTGAGGGGATAAAGGCGCTGGCGTGTGCAAGGGTGTAGTAAGCTATGTTCCTGGTGTAGTTGTCACCGTCAATCGTTACCGCCCCGAAACAGAAGGGACATCCGCCGTTCCCTGTGTGTGGTCCTGCCGAAGGGTCGGCGGCGAGGTTCCAGAGGATAACGTTTCTGCTCCAGTTGCGTGGGATGTCAACAAGCATCCTCTTCACCGTGGAGGCAATCTGGCGTGTCTGGGCCCCCTCGCCCCTCTCGACAATCATCTGCTCGGTGAAAAGTATGTCAACCTCGGGCCTGGCCTGGTGGACCCAGGTCATAGCCGAAGGGGAGCCCATGTAATGGTGGAATGCAATCCCGTCCACATACTGTGCCGCCCCGTTGTCGGAGAGAACCGATAGGGGATAGTCCGGACGGTCGCAGTTGTGGTCGAAGATGACTATCTTGGTATCAAGTCCCCTCTCCCTGAGTCTCGGGCCGAGATGCTTTCCGACAAACTCCCCCTGCTGCTCGGGGAACCAGAACATGGAAGGGGTGTTGCGGGAGTTGAGGGGCTCGTTCTGAATGGTGATTGCTGAGATGTGGATGCCCTCTTTTGCCATCTCTTCTATGTACCGTACGAAGTAACGGGCATAGACGTCGTAGCACTGTGCCCGAAGCTGTCCACCTCTTACATCCCCCGTTGTCTTCATCCATGCGGGTGCTGACCAAGGAGAGGCAATTATCTGAAGGCCGGGATTCACTTTCAGTATCTCCTTCATCACAGGGACTACGTCCACGAGGTCCTGTGACAGGGAAAAATGCCCCAGGTCCCAGTCCTCCTCCCCCTCGGGCATGTCATCGTAGGAGAACACGAAACTGTTCATATCGGAGGCTCCCACCGTGAGCCTTATATGACTTATGCCAAGGCAACCTTCATCGGAGGAGAAGAGTTCATGGATGAGGCCCTTCCTGGCGGAAGGGGACATTTTCATCATAAGTTCTGCTGATCCTCCCGTGAGGGCATATCCGAACCCTATCATCTCCTGGAACTTCTGTCTGGGGTCCACGACGATGGGAAGGTTCTTCCCGTCCCCGAGCCCGGGGGTGAACTCCAGGGGACCTCTGTCCCTGGACAGAAGCATTGTCCCGTCCGGTGAGGTTATATAGCACTCCACAGGGTGGAACTGCGCAAAGAGGGGCAGCGAAGCCCCCAGAGTCAGGCTTACTGCCAAAAGAAGGACTTTACTTTTCATGTCGTTTTCTTATTATCAGGAGCTTTTCCTGCCCGCTTGCAAGTGACAGGGGCACTTCTGCAATGCCCGTTTTCGAGGAGAGCTTGCACTCCTTCCCAAAAGAGAGATTGTGAAAATCGTACTGCTGGGTTGTGAGTTTGCCGGAGGAAAGTGTGGACTCGACCTTGACGGAGGTGAGTGTTTCCTTCCCGGTGTTGAAGACATATAGGAAGACGGTATCTCCGCATTTTACTGCATAGGCGTCGGCATCCTTGACTTCCACCTTGAGGGGCTGGAAAGAGCCCTTGCCCACCTCAAGCATCATGTCGCTGACCATCCTTACGCACTTGAAGTAGGGGACAAGTCCCCTCTCGTCAAAGAACTCCCACCACCAGCTCATGGGGGTGACGGGGGTAGGATTGAAGATGCCGTACCAAAGGCCCCTTTTGAAGTCGGCATCCATATCGGGGGCGAAGTCGTTGAAGTTCCTGTTCCAGTCCCACTCGAAACCGAACTCCCCGATAATATAGGGTTTGGAGAACTCCCGGGTGTACCTTTGCAGGTTTTCGGGGATGGAGGAAGTGGCCCTGTAGATGTGTTTCTGGTTTATGTCAATGTCCGGGACGGAGTTCAGGCCATCGACGTCCCTGTGGGAAATCGATGTGGTCACAATGTGCCCGAATGGATCCAGCCCCTTGAGATAATGGCTCATCTCGGCGTGCCACCCGGTTATGAGGGAAGCGGCTATCGGGTCGGGACGGTTGCGGAACTGGATGTTGTCTATCTCATTGAAGAACTCCCACATCCCCACGGCGGGGCTGTAACCCCAGCGTGCCACTATGTAGCGAAGGTAGTTGCGATAGAGAGTCTTTGGAGTATCGTCACGGAAGAAGGCCTCGTTCGTCCGCTGGTTCCCGCTACCGAGGCAGAGCATGACGTAAACGCCATTATTCTGGGCAAGGTCGAGGGTGTAGTCGAGTCTGTGGGCCGCGCTCTCGTTTATGAAGAAGTCGGTAGGGACATAGCGGGTGTTGTTGAAACCTTCCCCCCTGTCGATGGGGAAGTTCCAAGGGCACATCCACATTCGGACGAAGTTCCCTCCGTTGGCTGCGAAATAGGGAATCATCCTGTCGTAGCTGAACCTCTCGTGCTGTTCGTGGAGGTCGCTGAAGAACTTGCTGTCGTCGCTTTGGCGGGACTCCCAGCAGATGTTCTCCCCGATTCCCCGGAAGAGGGTCCCGTCATCGAACCGTAGGGTCCAGTTGTCGTTGGGATGAAGTATGCCCTTGTTATCCGAGGGAATGCACTCAAGGCTCCTCTCACGAGAAGTGGTAACGGCCTTTCCTCTCTCGCTGTAGATGGCACGGAAGGAGTACTCCCCGACCTCCTGGGGGGTCAGGCGAGCCTTCCAGATACTCCCTTTGGCACTCTGTCCCCAGCTGAAAAAGCAGGGAAGGAGGATTCTCCTGCCACTCGGGCAGAGTATCTCCAGGTCCATGGCGGCCTCTTCCTGGAGGAAAGGATTGTTCCAGTTGCCCCCTTCCAGGGTAACTGTCACTTCCACCTTTCCATATAGCCCCACCTTCTCCTCAGATGGCGTTACGGTCCGTATGGACTGTGCCGCCACCTGAAGGGACAGGAGCATCGCAAGGACTGCGGATAATCTGAGGGAAGCCATCTCTTTCTAGTATCCTGGGTTCTGGGTGAGGGTGCCATTGGAGTTCTCTATCTCGGAGCGGAGCAGCGGAAGATAGTAGTTCCTCCCCAAGAATGTCCTTGTGGCCACGTTCACTGTGGAATAGCTGTAGCTGTCACCGGACTTGGTGATCTTCACACCCTTCAGGGGAGAGTTCAGGACCGTCTCGGCATCCATCCAGCGGAGCAGGTCCCAGTAACGATGGTCCTCAAAGGCAAGTTCCACCTGCCTCTCGTGCTTGACGGCGGTGCGGAAAGAGTCAATGGTCTTGGCCTGGACCTCGGGAAGGGATCCGCTGGCGCGCTTCCTCACAGCCATGAGGGCCTCCACTGCGGACATGGGATAGCCTTCGGGAACCACGGAAGGTCCGTAAGCCTCATTCATGGCCTCCGCATAATTGAGGAGGAGTTCACCGTAGCGGTAGGCGACCCAGTTATGCTGGGCGGTCTGGCCCTGGGTGAGGTTGAGGCCGTCGGTGAGGAACTTCCTGAGGTAGTATCCGGTCTTGGAAGTGTTGGCCTTTGCCATGTCATCACTTTCCCCGGCACCCTCCGCTATGGTCCTTCCGTTCCATGTGCATCCGTTGTACACGATGCTTGCATAGAAGCGGGGGTCCCTGCCCTCGTAGGGCTTCGAGGGGTCGGGGGTGCCTATGTACTCATATGCGCTCACGAGGTTCTCGCTGGGGCAAACTCCGCTCTTTCCGCCGGAAGTGGAGATGGGGTAGTTGTTCTGCTCGAGGGTATTCGAGGTCCCGCGCCTTACTATGAAGATGGACTCTGGACTGGCAAGGGATGCGGCTCCCCGGAAGTAACTGTCATAGCTGGGATCGAGGCTGTAGCCCAGCTCGGGGTTCGCAATGAGGTCTTTTGCGGCTTCGGCCGCCCTGACCCACTTGGTCCGCTCCCCGTTGGGATTATGGAGGGGGCTGGCAGCGTAAAGGAGCACCCTGGCCTTGATTGCGAGGGCTGCACCGAGGGTGAGCCTGCCTTCCCTGTCGGCGAACTCATTCCAGTTCACTGCGAGGGAGCCTTTCCAGGAGTCGATTTCGCCGACGATGTATTCCACCACATCGTCATAGCTGGAACGCTGGACCATAGCCCTCTCGCCGTCCATTACTTTCTCCACGATGGGAACCCCGCCGTACATCTTGATGAGCTCCCCGTAGTAGTATGCCCTGGCCACATGGGCCTCAGCTATGTACCAATTCAGGGAAGCCTTGTCACGCTCATATGAGGTAGCATCGGTAATGAGGTTGCGGTTCTGTTCCAGAAGGGCCTCTCCCTTGCCCTCAGACACGAAGTCCAGGAAGTAATTGGCTGCCCTGATGCCTTCGTAGCAGTTGTTGTACAGGTGCGAGAGCGGGTTCACGTTCTCGTTCACCATGCCCTTGTTGAAGTACAGCACGTCGGAGGAGGCGGAAGTCTGCTGGGCCTCGTCGGAGGCGGAAGCGAACAGGTTGGAGTCTATCACCGAGTAGCCGTAGACCATCGGGGAGTAGAACGCCCCCGCAAGTGACCATAGGGTCCCGCGGTCGGTGAGGATGGTCTCCGAGGTCTTGTTCACGTCCAGGCTCGTGTCCAGGAAGTCACTGCAGCCCTGGCTGAAGGGGAGAAGGACCGTCAGCAGGATGGCAGTAAAGATGGAGTATCTTGTTTTCATGATGGAAGCGTGTTAGAAAGTTATACTTACACCCATGCTGCAGGAGCGCACAGAGGGATACTGTCCGCTCCGGCTCTCGGGATCGAGGTTATACTTGGACATGAGCGGGCTGAATGTGAGAAGGTTGTTGCCGCTGAGCCACACCCTCAGGTTGTCTATTCCCGCTTCTTTCAACTTCAGGGAAGAGAAGTTGTAGCCAAGTTCGGCCACCCTCAGTTTCAGGAAGGAAGCATCCTTGACCCACATGGTGCTGAGACGATAGTTGTTCTCGTTGGCCTGGGTGCTGAGGCGAGGATAAGTGGCAGTGTTCCTTGTGTCTATCCCTTCCGTGGGATAGTAGGCCCAAGCCCCCTGGGCGATGGGATAGGCGTTGCCGTTGTCAACGAAGGCGACCATCTGGTTCCAGTTGTCAAGTAGGTTGCAGGACACTCCCGCCACACCCTGGAAGAGGACCTGGAGGTCGAAGCCCCCGTAGGCTACCTTGCCGCCGAATGTGAAGTTCCACTCCGGGTACCATGCCCTGCCTATCTTTGTGACGTCCCTCTGGTCCACGACCCCGTTCCTGTCAAGGTCCAGGTACTTCACGTCTCCGGGCTGCACGCTGCCGAAGGCGGGGGAGGGGAAGGAGTCAAGAAGATTGCCGTCCGCATCGAAATCGTTTATGTCATAGAACCCGTCCGCGACAAGCCCGATGTAGGTCCCGAAGGGACGTCCGGTCTGGGCGCTGAAGGGATTGGCGGGAGCGATTTCCGACATCTCGTCCACGGTATTGTGGGCGTAGGATGCGGTACCGAAAATCTTGTAGTCGAACCCTCCGCCCTTGCCTGTGTAGGAGAGGGATGCCTCCCCTCCGCGGTTTGTCATCTTGCCCAGGTTGGAGAAACAGTATTGCTTCCCGTAGTAGGACATGAGGGTGTTGTCAAGGGTCAGGATGTCGCTTCTTTTGTCCAGGAATGCATCCACCGTGAGGTCAAGACCCCCGAAAAGCCGCATGTCGACCCCGACGTTGAATTTAAGGCTTTTCTCTGCATGGATGTCTGCATTGGGGGTGAACATCGGAACGAGGGTGGACTGCCAAGTGCCGGCGCTCTTGCCGGTGTAGAAGGATCCTATGTAGCTTGTGGTATAGTAGTCCTTATAGAGGAACCTTCCATTGGAGGAATAGTTGGCAAGGACCGCGGTCGAGGAAGTGTCGGCTGCACCCGAGAGGCCTGCCGATGCCCTTACCTTGAGGAAGTTGACAGTCTCATTCCCTTTCAGGAAGTCCTCGTTGCTGGCAATCCATGCCCCGGAGAGGGAAGGATAGAAGGCCCACCTGTTGCCGGGTGCGAAGGCATCGTTCCCGAAGTAGGACATTCCTACCTCAGCGACATACTTCCTGTCAAAGTCGTAGTGAATGAAAGCATTGAGGTTGACGTAGTTGTACTTGTATGAGAAGTAACCGTCACCTTTGTATGCGGAGATGATGAAGTTCCCCTGCGAGGAGATGTTGTTCTTCCCGAAGCTCCTATCGAAGCCGAGAGTCAACTTGCCCTGCTTCCAGTCCTGCATACCGTTGGAACCGTAACCGCTGGCTGTCATGGTAGTGGTCTCGTCGGTGGTGGTAGTGTTGCCGAGGTAGTACCTGGCATAGTTGCGGGTCTTGCTGTAGGCGCTCAGCGTGTAGCTGTAGAAAGAGAAGCTTTCCTGTAGGTAGAGCCCTCGGAGCAGGAAGTCAAGCCTTTCCCGGACGGAGAAGTTGCCCTGCAGGCTCCGTGCCTTGTTCTGGGCCCAGCCGAGGGCCGCTATGGAAGCATAGGGGTTGTCGGGATAAACGGCTGTTCCGCTGTAGTGCTCCTCTTCCACTGAATCATACACGTTGTAGATATTGGAAGGATAGCGGGAGAGGTTGGAGAAGAGGCTTGAAGTGGAGTAGTTGGGACGGGAGAGGGTCTCTATCCTTCCACCGATGTCAACTTTCACCTCAAATATCTTCAGCACCTTGAAATCGAGGTTCGTGCGAAGGTTGAACTTGGAATAACCCAGGTTGCGGGTCTTGTCGGAATCGGGGACGTTCAGAAGGCCGCGGTTCCTGACGTAGCCTAGGTTTATGTTGTAGGCGGCATTGTCATCACCACCGTTTATGATGATGTCCCCGTCGATGGCGGAGCCTGCACCCCGCAGCACCTCATCGTACCAGTCGACATCCACGCCTGTTCCATTTTTGTAGGCGGAAAGTTGTGAGTCCGAGTAGGCGGGTGACCACACCATGCCGTTGTCATTGGAGATAGCCTGGTTGTACAGGGAGGCGAACTCATAGGAACCGAGAGGTTTATTGATGACCGAAGGGGTCTGCGCCCCGCCCCTTATCCTGGCGGTGAGAGAGGCCTTTCCCACCTTTCCTCTTTTGGTGGTAATCTGGATGACGCCGTTGGCGCCCCTTTCCCCGTACAGGGAGAGTGCGGCACCGTCCTTGAGCACAGCCACGCTCTCAATCTCGGAAGGGGAGAGAGAGATGACGTATTCCCGGTTCACCTCGAACCCGTCCACGAAGTACTTGGCCGTATTCCAGGACCCTACCCCGTAGCTTCCCATCCCGCGGACAAGAAGGTGGGCGGTGTCGTTGCCCAGCTCCCCGGTGCCCTGCATCACGGTAAGACCGGGAAGCAGGCCGGCAAATGTGTTGGTCAGGTTGCTGGAGGCGGTGCTGTAGAGTTCCTCACCGCTCACGGTAACTGTACCCGTTGTCCCGACTTCATCGCTCTGGGCCCTCAGTTGGAGGTATCCCCCAAGGGCGAGAGCCGCCACGGTGAGGCTGCATTTTATGTAGAAACTTTTGACAGTCATAATTCAAATCATTATAAGTCCGTTAATATCCGGGATTCTGGGAAGTGGTACCCTTGTTGATTTCGGTCTGGGGGAAGGGCTGCAGGTACATTGCGTCGCTCCAGAAGGCGCTGTAGCACTCTGCATCCCAGTATGTTTCCACGTAGGAAGCGTCATAGGGCCAGGTGGCCTCGTCGGTATTGGAGATGTTGAACTGCAGCATGTGCATGGTCCCGGCAAGAGAGCCGGAGGCTATGTCTGCCCTCTTCCAGTGCCTCATGTCAAAGAACTTGTGGTTCTCCTGGAAGAACTCTATGGCATCCTCCCTCTGGATGATCTCCCTTAGTCTGTCCTTGTCCGTCTCCTTGATGGAAGGAAGACCTGCCCTATTGTGGACCATGTTGAGGTTCTCAAGGGCCTTCGTGGAGTTGCCTGCCTCGTTGTATGCCTCGGCAAGTCCCATGTACACTTCGGCCATGCGGAAGATGGGCGGCTCGAACCATATCCTGGTCCCTGCCTTGTAGTAGAACTTGGACCTTTCGCCGCAACCCTTGTCGGGATCGATGGCGTTGGGGAACACTGTGGCCTTGTCCTTGTCGGCACTGTAGCCACCCCTGTTCCATCCGGCATTCTGCCAGTAGTAGACCCCGGGATTGTTCTGGGCGTCGAAACCGCCCCATTTGATGTCGGCCTTGGCACGGGCCTCGAGCTTGGCTACATTCGCCCTGTAGTCACTTCCAGGACGGGGAGAGGCTTCACCAATCTTTGGCCAGTCCATCTCAGTGCCGTCAGCGGCATAGTAGTTCACGATGTGGTTCGTGAGCACTCCGCTGCAGTCGGTATCGTAGCGGTTCTTGCTCCAATTGGGGGAACAGTTGATGAAGTTGAACAGGGAATGCTCGCTGTAGGGGTCGGACCAGTTGTCCTTGTAGGCGAGGATGATTTCCTTGTTGGAGGGAACGCTGGTGGCAGTGCCATAGTCATCGAAAGCATTGGGATTGGGTTTGTCCGCACCCGCACCGCCGGTGTTTATGAGGGCGATCCCGTTCGCAGAGGCCCAGGAAAGGACCTTCTCGTAAGCGTTGATGGCATCCTGCCAGCGGCTCGGTTCCTCGTTGCCGAAGCATATGAGGGCGTTGTTCTCACCGTTGTCCAGGTAAGGCTTGGATGAGTTGAAAAGGGGACGTGCGGCGAAAAGGAGAGTCCTGGCCTTTATTGCGAGGACAGCGCCCTTTGTCATCCTGCCGGTATTGGCGTTGTCCCACTTGTCGGGAAGGGAAGTGTAGGCCTCGTCGCAAAGTTCGATGATGTAGTCCACGACTTCCTGCAGAGTGGCCCTTGGGGCGGAGAGGTCATCGCTGGAGGAAAGGGACCCCCTCACGATGGGAACGCCTCCCCAGCGGTAGAACATGCCCATGTAACGGAAGGCGATAAGGGCGGTAGCCTCGGCCTTTATCGTAGCCTTGGTGTTGTCATCCATGTCGGGGACCTTATCTATGTTCTCCCGGACGACGCAGCACTCCCGGATGTATTTCCAGTTGGCACTGTAGTTCTCGCTGCCGGCGTCGGAACCGTCCGTGCCGCTCACCGTGAAACCCTGCTGGACGATATTGTAGCTGCCGTGCCAGGAATAGCCACGGCCTACCTCTGCGGAGATGGCCCCGTATGTGGAGTGTCCGATGCCCATTCCCCCGGGCCAGTCCTGGTTGAGGACATCCCGGTAGCACCTCAGCAGGGCGCTCTGGGCATTCTTGGCCGTGCTGTAGACGGCTTCCAGGTCGACGGTACCGGTGGTGTCGGGCTTCTGGAGGAACTCGCTGCAGGAGGAGAGTGCCGATACTGTGAGAATGACACCCGCCAATGTGAGAATTATGTTGATCTTTTTCATGCTTGGAATCTTTTTGAAGTCCTAGAAACTGAAGCCCAGGCCTGCCGTGAAGACCCTGGTGAGAGGATAGATGTAGGTGCTGCCGTCAGTGGTCTCGGGATCTATGCCGTACTTGGAGAGGGCATTGGGGAAGGTATAGACGTTGTTGGCGTTAAGGTATACCCTAAGGCCCTGTACGAGACTTTCACGTCCTCCCCTGCCGAAATCGAAGGTGTAACCGATTTCCACGTTCTTCAGCTTGAAATGGTCGGTGGAAACGATCCAGTAGTCGCTGGTGAGGTAGTTGTTGTGGGAGGTGGTGGCGCTGTATGTGGCCCTCGGATAAGTGATGGTCTCGCCACGCAGATACTTCTCCTCGGTCCACCTGCCGTCATACTGCCACTTCCAGGCATTGCCGGCATTCTTGAAGAAAGGAATGGTGTAGCCGCTTGAAAGGTAGTAGGAGCCATTGGCGCTTCCCGTGAAAAGCATCTTCAGGTCAAAGCCCTTGTAGGCGAACTGCATCTTCAGGTTGAAATGATACTCGGCGAAATTGGGGAA
Organism: uncultured Bacteroidales bacterium; assembly: GCA_905235445.1. Classification (GTDB taxonomy): domain Bacteria; phylum Bacteroidota; class Bacteroidia; order Bacteroidales; family UBA932; genus Cryptobacteroides. The sequence goes on along the minus strand of CAJOLJ010000009.1, from coordinate 5,482 downwards.
CCCAATGGGGGCCACGTCATTCTGGTTTATCAGCCCGTCACCGTCGAGGTCCTTGTAGCGGATGTCCCCGAGGGTGGCCGCATTGGAGGTGTAGGTGTTGTAGGGACGCCCGTCAAGTTCCGCCTGGGTATTGAACAGCCCGTCACTCTGAAGGCCGAACCTCTGCCCGATGGCATGGCCCGTGGCGTTCATCCACTCGTAGGGGTTCGGGGCCTCGGCCTTGTAGAGGATCTTGTTCCTGGACCAAGCCGCACCGCCGGTAATTGTGTAGCTGAGATCCCCGACGCGGTCGGTCCATCCCAGGGTGAGCTCATAGCCCTGGTTCTGGGTGATTCCGACGTTGGCGGGAGGTACGCTTCCCGCATCCACGCCGTAGATGGCGGGGATGGTGCCGAGGGTCGTGAGGATGTTGTCACGTTTCTCGTAGAAATAGTCGAAGTCGAGGCTCAGGCGGTCAGAGAGGAATTTCATCTCTACTCCGGCGTCGTACTTGCGGGCCCTCTCCCATGTGATGTCGGGATTTCCGAGGGTGCCCTCGGTGGCGCCGGTATAGTAGGTGTTCGGGGCCGAACCGTCACTGTTGCCCAGGTAGTAACCGCTCTGGGAGAGGTTGTAGGTGTTGGGCAGGTAGTAGTAGCGGCGGCTCCCTCCGAGCTGGTCGTTTCCGACCTCACCGTAGGAGGCCCTTATCTTCATGAAAGTGAGTATGTCATTCTGGGGGAACCATTTCTCCTTGGTTGGGACCCAACCTGCGGAAATGGCGGGGAAAAGGCCGAAACGCTTCCCTTCGGCGAACTGCTCGGTCCCGTTGTAACCCATGTTCACCTCCACCATGTACCTGTCCTCGTAGTTGTATGTGACCCTTCCCACGAAGCCCATTATGCCTGAAGGAACGTGATAGGAATCCGATGGCATGGTGTACTTCGAGGCCTTGCCCAGGAGCAGGGCGCTGACGTTGTGCTTTCCGAAGGACTGCGCCCAGTCCAGGCCGCCTTCGATATAGAACTTGTTCCAGTTGCTGTAGCCCCAGGAACTGAAGGACCCCGCCCCCGTCGCCCCTCCGAAGAAATCATACTCGAGCGGGTTCCGGGCCTGGCGCTGGATGGTGTATGAGGGGAGGGATGGGGAGTAACTGACGTAGCGGTTGTAGTTGTCCTGGTAGGACATTGCCACATGTGCCTTCAGATTGGGGAGAATGTAACTGAGGTCATGGTTCAGTCTCAGGGTGTTGTCCAGGAGACTGTTGTACACCGTCGCGGAACCGCTTATGAGGAGGTTGTACACTGCGTTCTGGTTACCGATGCTGCTATTGGTCTTGGAGGCGAGGGGGTTCTGGTCGGAACCAGCTATCCCCGCGAAACCGCTTATGAGGTGTCCGTCCACTATTCCCGGGGAAATGAACGGGTTGCAGTCGTAGATGTACTGCATGATGATCTTGTATCGGGAACTGAGGTCGTAGGGGTCGGCTCCGTTTCCCGGGCCGGAGGTCTCGCCGAACTGTCCGGCGATGTTCACCACGAGGTCCCAGCCCTTGGCCAGGTTGACGTCGAAGTTGCTTCGGAAATTGTAGCGGTTGAACTTCGATTCGGTGTTGGCTCCGTAGTAGGAGAAGGTATTGGTGATACCTTTCTGCCCGAAATATCCCAGCGACACGAAATACTTCACCCTGTCGGTACCGCCGGCTATGTTCATGTTGGCCTGGTACTGGGGAGCAACCTTCCCGAACTGCTCTTTGTAGAGGTCATGGGAGGCGTAGTAGAGGGCGGGGGTCTCCAGCAGCTGCTGCTTCTGTCCTTCTGTCAGGAAATCCATCGCCGCCACCTCCTGGGGAGTGAAGTCGCGGTTGTTCTTGAACTTCCACAGGTCGTAGTCATCGTAGATGTAGGCCGAGAGGCTTTCGGTTCCCGGATAGGCCTTCTGCTCATTGCGGATTGCCTCGTTGCGGAAAAGGGCGTATTCGTATGCGGTGGTGCCTTCCTGGAGATTGGAGGCTGCGGTGAGGCCGTAGGTCGCCGAGAAATTGATCCTGGGCTTGCCCTTGGATCCTCGCTTGGTGGTCACTATGATGACTCCGTTTGCGCCCCTCACTCCGTACACGGCCGTGGATGAAGCGTCCTTCAGGATGCTTATGCCCTGGATCTCGTTGGGGTCCATTGCATTGAACTCCGCGAAAGCCTGCTCGGAGGCCTGTTCGACTCCGTCGATGATAATGAGCGGAGTGGTCGTCCCGTAAGTCGAGATACCCCTGATGTAGATGTTGGCGGCATTGTGACCGGGCTCACCCGAAGTCTGCAGACCGCTTACCCCCGGGGTGTTGCCCAGAAGGGCGTTCGCCACATTGGAAACCGGGGCGGAAAGGATGTCGCTTCCGTTCACCGAGGAAATGGCACCGGTGACGTTCACCTTCTTCTGGGTGGCGAAAGCGGTTACCACGACCTCGTCCAGAAGGTCTGTGTCAGGGCTCAGGGTGACGTCAATGACCCCCTTCCCCGGGACTGCCGTGACAGAGAGGCTCCTGTAGCCTATGAACTGGAACTCCAGTTCGACTTCCCCGGAGGGGATGGTGAGGCTGTACTTTCCGTCAAGGTCGGTGGAGGCTCCGTTGCCCGTTCCCTTCTGCAGGACGAACGCTCCGAACAGGGGCTCCCCACTCTCATCCCTCACAACTCCGCTCACCGTCCTGGTGTTTTGGGCGGACAGCGTGCAGAAGATGCCCGTCATCAGGAGGAGATAGGGGACGAGAACACGTTTGAAAAAGTTATTCATCTTGTATCTAATTAGTTGATTTCTATATTGTCGGGTAGGGTGTACATGGCGGGAAGGTCACCTGAGAAGATGCTCCGCGCCTCCTTGTACATCGTGCGGAAATCCTCTTCGGAGGGGTGTCCGGGATAGACACTGAAAAAGTGCTTGTCCGCCTCATTGTCCCCTACATATTTGTTTCTCCACATTACCACCATGGAGACTCTCTTTCCTTCCATCGGGGACAGGATGCAGCGGGTCCAGTAGTCCACGTCGGTGAAGGACTCCTTGCCGGTCTCCGAGACTGCGCAGGGCTTTTTCTTTTCCAGGGAGAGTTTCGTCATTGCATCGAGGTTTTTCGTGAAAGCCACGGTATTCCCTCCGTGGTAGCAGTCCATGCCCAGGACATCGACCCACTCGTCCCCGGGCCAGCGGAAAAGAAGCCTGTCAGTGGTGCCATCGCCGTAGTCCCCGTCCATCTGGGGGGAGATGCAGTACAGGAAATTGTGGACGCCCTTGGTGTCCCGCAGGTAGCGGATGGTCATCTGCCAGAGTTCCTTGAACTCGGACTCCGTGGTGCAGGAGGATCCCCACCAGGACCAACTCTGGGTCTGCTCGTGGAAGGGGCGGAAGATGACGGGAATGGGATTGCCGTCCCCATCCTTGAGATTCAGTGCGAACTCGGCGAGACGATCCAGCCAGGAGAGGAACGTCTTTCTCACTTCGCTTCCTTCCGTGAGTATCCCTTTCACGACGCCTGAGTTGGAATTGTCCCAGGAGTCACCACCGGTAAGGGGGTTATTGAGATGGGCGCAAGCGATGATGACCTCCCCTCTTTCACGTGCCTCCAGGATGACCCGGCGTCTTATGGCGTTCTCGCTCTCGGTGTACCGGTTGTCCATGATGGGGGCGAAGTCGATGCTGCATACGGCCGGGTAGTCCCCGCATACGGCCTTAGTGTCGGAGCGCCCCTGCTCATTGTACCAGTAGCGTCCGTACCAGAGGTCATCGTGGTGGCCGAACATGAATCCCTTCTCGGCGATGGCCCAGAGGTTGGCAAGCAGTGCCTTTGTCTGGGCGGTGGCATCCTTGTCCACGATGGAGAGCCGCTGCTTCGGGGTGGGGTTCACGGACTGCTTGACGGTGAGGGCTTTCGTGAAGAACCTATCTGTGCGGTCGCTTATCTTTATCTGGGTGCTTCTCTCGGCGGAGGAAGTGTTCTCCTGCGCCACGAGATATAGGACCGAGGAAGTGGACTTCCTGTCGGGGTCGTATCCTATCCAGTCGCACCCGAAATCCACGTTGTACTCGAAATTGCACCTTATCCCCACTTCGAAGGAAGTCTTCTCCCATTCCAGCGAGATTTCTCCCTTTGTGAAGGAAAGTTCCCGCCTGTCCCCTGGCCCGTCTTTCTGAGGGTCTTGCCTTTCCTGGCAGGAACATGCCTGCAGAGCAAGGGCGAGAACGGTCCCGAGACACAGTAATCTGTTGATGCTGTTCATCGCGAGGACTGTATTAGAACAGGGAGTCGTGCTCGGGAAGGGGTGAATCGGAAGTCTTCCGGACGAACCAGAAAGTGTTCCTGATGTTGTCCGCCATCCAGCGAGAGTCTGGCCAGTTCCAGTCGATCACCTCTTCCGAAGGCTGAAGGTCGAAGTCCCTCATGAAAGCGTATGAGGGGATGGTGACATCCTTGGTGCTGATGGTGTAGGTGCCCCCGTCCAAGGGAATGACAGTCCATAGGGGATTTTCGTAGTGGGTGTCATCCTTGTCATAGACGGTAATATTGCCGCTTCCGTCCTTGGACCAGCGGCTGCTCCCTGCGGGGAAGATGCGGTACCAGGGGTTCACGTCCCTCTTGTTCTGGTACATGTAGTTGGCCCACTTCCCGTCTTCACCTGCGGTGTTGACGAGGGTGCCGAACGTCTCGCCGGTCTCGCTGTCGGCCTCCGTTAGCATGAAACTCAGGGTGTTGTCTTCCTCGTCCCCCGGGTTGTAGCCATCTCCCCACTGCCAGCTCTTGTCCATGGCGGTGGAAAGTACGATGGCGTCGGTCCAGCCGCCGATGAGGATCATGGCGCTCTGCGGAGCTCCCCCGTCAAGGATGCCCGCAATCTTATCGAAGGTGTACACACCCTCCAGGGGGTCCTTGAACTGCTCGTAGGTGACGGTGTACTCACGGGTCTCCCCGTTATGGGCGGTAACCGTGAAGGAGGCCTTTCCGGAGCTTAGGTCCAGGGTGCTGCCCTTGCCGATGGAGGCCGTGGGACAGTACTCGCTGTCGGGGAACTTGAAGTCCAGGGCCTCGACCCTGACCTTCGTCAAGTCAAGGCCTCCGGTAATGAGGCTTACCATGATCGAGCCCTGGTCATCATGCCTCCAGTCACCGGTGATGACGGCGGCACCGATCTGGGACTCCAGACGGAAATTCACCGGAGTCCTTTCCCGCAGCCAAGGGTCAATGAGGGCCTCGGTGTTACGCTGCTCTTCGCCACAGGCTACGCACAGGAGCATGGCAGTGGCCAAGAGTACGAAAAGTTGCATTAACTTTTTCATATTCTAACTATTTGGTATGTAATTGAAAGTATGTCCTTTACCTCATATCTGAGATTAGAATGAGGCTACCTGGGGGGATTTCCGCCCTGATGGTGGAACCGTTTATGCCGGTCTTTACAGGAGAGATGTTTTCGTAGTCCTCCCTTTGGGTGTATAGATACTGGGAGGCGTTTTCAAAGGGACT
>CAJOLJ010000008.1 GCA_905235445.1 uncultured Bacteroidales bacterium | reverse complement strand
GAACAGTTCCTGCCACTGTCTCACGTTCCCGAGCCACGAGTTGTTAAGAAGCACCATCTTCACCGCGAGTCCTTCCTGCATTATCGTCCCGAACTCCTGGAGGGTCATCTGGAGGCCTCCGTCCCCGACAAAGAGGGTGACCGGCCTCCAGGGGCAGCCTATCTTGGCCCCGATGGCGGCGGGAAGGCCGAAGCCCATGGTGCCGAGGCCTCCTGAAGTTATCATGCTGCGGCTTCGCCTGAAGCGGGAATATCTTGCGGCGACCATCTGGTTCTGTCCCACGTCCGTCACAACGACGGTGTCGTCACCGCATTCCTTCATGACCGCATCCACTGCTTCCCCCATCATTATGGGACCCTCCGAAGGGGAGAGCTCGGCCCCTATGACCACGTCATTCTCTATCTGGTCCACCGAATCGAAGGCCCTGTTCCACTCGTGACGGGATTTCCTCTCGACAAGGGGGAGAAGGCGGCCCAGGGCCTCCTTCGCATCGGAGTTTATGCCGAGGTCGGGGACAATGATTTTACCGATTTCCGCCCGGTCGATGTCGATGTGTATGACCTTGGCGTCGGGGGCGTAGCCCGCCACCTTTCCGGTCACCCTGTCATCGAACCTCATGCCTATGGCAATAAGGAGGTCGCAGCGGTTCGTCATGACGTTGGGAGTGAGGTTCCCGTGCATCCCGAGCATGCCACGGTAGTGGGGATCGGACGAGGGCAGGGCTGAAAGGCCGAGCAGGGTGGAACCTGCTGGGATGTCCCCCTTGGAGAGGAGGGAGGAGAGTTCCCCCTCGGCTCCGGAGAGCACCACTCCCTGTCCGAATACGACGAAGGGCCGCTCGGCTTCGTTTATCATCCTGGCCGCCTCCTCTATCTGCTCCTGGGGAGGGGATGGATAGGGCCTGTAGGTGCTTATGTGACGGCAGGGGTCGAGGATGAAGGGGGCAGACTGTACCTGGGCATCCCTCGTGAAATCCAGCACCACGGGGCCCGGCCTTCCGGTCGAGGCTATGTACAGGGCCCTTGACACGGCCCAGGGAACTTCCTCGGGACGGCGGATCTGGAAGCCCCACTTTGTTATGGCGCTTGTGATTCCGATGAAATCTATCTCCTGGAAAGCATCGGTGCCCAGAAGGTTCGTGGAGACCTGTCCCGTTATCACCAGCAGAGGGGTGGAATCGATCATGGCGTCGGCTATCCCTGTGACGGTGTTGGTAGCCCCGGGACCCGAGGTCACGAACACCACTCCCGTCCTTCCGCAAGCCCTGGCGTAGCCCTGGGCCGCATGCACTGCCCCCTGCTCGTGGCGGGTGAGGATGTGCCGAAGGGATGAGGTGTAGCAGTACAGGGAATCGTAGACCGGCATGATGGCTCCCCCGGGGTAGCCGAAGACGGTATCGACGCCTTCGGCCGTGAGGGTCCGCAGGAGGGCTTCTGAGCCGGGTATGACATCATTGTTTGTCATGTCTTTGTCAAGTTGTATGTAAGTTTACGTTCAGTCTTTGGATAAGTGTGGCGCAGTGTGGAGCGGATGCTGTGCCCTGTGGGTGGGGAAGGACGGGCGTGCAGCAGTCTCCGAAGCGGCCTATGGGACTATCCTCACCGCTCCCTTGTCAGCTGAGGATACCATCGATGCGTATGCGCGGAGGCACTCCGGTACGGGGCGGTTCCGAATGGGCTTGAATGCGCCGGGCCCCTTTGAAAGCTCCTCCTCCCGTCTTCTGGCAAGTTCGGAGTCGCTCACTTTCAGGGAAATGCTCCTGGCGGGGATGTCAATCTCTATGATGTCACCGTCCCTGACGAGGGCGATGTTGCCCCCTGCGGCGGCTTCTGGGGAGACGTGACCTATGCTAAGTCCCGAGGTCCCGCCGCTGAAGCGTCCGTCGGTCAGAAGGGCGCACTCCCTTCCCAGGTGCATGGACTTAAGGTATGAAGTGGGATAGAGCATCTCCTGCATGCCGGGCCCACCCTTGGGGCCTTCGTACACGATGATGACAATGTCCCCGCTTTTCACTTTGCCCCCCAGGATGCCCTCGCAGGCATCCTCCTGGCTGTGGAACACTTTGGCCGGTCCCGAGAATTTCCATAGCGATGGATCCACTCCCGCTGTCTTTATGACGCAGCCGTCGGTGGCGATGTTCCCGAAAAGGACCCCGAGGCCCCCGTCGGCGGTATAGGCATTCTCAAGGGAACGGATGCAGCCGCCCACCCGGTCGGTGTCGTGGGAGGGGTACATTTCCTGCTGGCTTCCGAAGTGTGTAGTCCTCTTCCCTGCGGGGGCGCAGAGGAACAGCTCATCGGCTTCGGCCTTATGGGTAGGGGAGTCTATGCTCCAGGAGGAGATTTCCTCCCCGAGAGTCATGCCGTCCACTCTTCCTGCAGTGGTATCCAGGAGACCACCCCTTCGGAGCATGTCCATTATGGCGGGAATGCCACCTGCCCTGTGCACGTCCTCCACATGGTATGTGGCAGTGTTCGGGGCTACCTTGCAGATGCAAGGGACATGGCGGGAGAGGGCATCGATGTCTTTCATCGTGAAGTCAACTCCTGCCTCGTGTGCTACGGCCAGCAGATGGAGGATCGTGTTCGTGGATCCGCCCATCGCTATATCGAGGCTCATGGCATTGAGGAAGGCCGCCTTCGTGGCGATGGAGCGGGGAAGGACTGAGCTGTCCCCGTCACGGTAGTATTTGAAAGTGTTGCTCACCAGGACCCTGGCTGCCTCCCGGAAGAGTTCCACCCTTCTTTCGTGGGTTGCCAGAAGTGTCCCGTTGCCGGGGAGTGCGAGCCCGATGGCCTCGGTCAGGCAGTTCATGGAGTTGGCAGTGAACATGCCAGAGCAGCTGCCGCAGGTGGGACAGGCAGAGAGTTCCACCTCCCGTACTTCCTCGTCCGTGGCGGTGGGGTCGGCGGAACTGACCATGGCATCGATGAGGTCCAGTTTCCTTGAACCATGCCTTCCGGCCTCCATGGGGCCACCCGAAACGAAGATGGTGGGAAGATTAAGGCGCATAGCGGCAATGAGCATTCCCGGGGTGACCTTGTCACAGTTGCTTATGCATATAAGTGCGTCAGCCTTGTGGGCCTTCACCATGTACTCGATGCTATCCGCTATGACCTCCCGGGAGGGAAGCGAGAAAAGCATCCCGTCGTGGCCCATGGCTATGCCGTCGTCCACCGCTATGGTATCGAACTCAGCCCCGTAGCAGCCGAGTTTCTCGATCTCCTCCTTCACCATCTGCCCCACTTCGTGCAGGTGGGTGTGGCCCGGGACGAACTGCGTGAAGGAGTTCGCTATCGCAATGACCGGCCTGCCCATCATGGACGGTTTCATTCCGGCGGCTACCCAGAGGGCCCTGGCACCTGCCATCCTGCGTCCCTCCATGGTCTGGGAGGAAGGAAGCGCTATGGTGTATGAGTTGTTCTCTTTCATTTGCATGGGGTGTATATTTATTGTCGTTTGCTTGAGGGGGAGCTCCACCCTCTTCCTGTCATTTAAAAAAAGCCCCTCTCGGTATGAGAAGGGCCCCAGGTGAAATTTGTTAAGCTATCATTGTAATTCCGTCACCTTAGCGCACCTTCCCGGGCCCCTGCAAGAAGGACTAGTACGAGAATGTCGATGACTAGGATGATATTTATCATATTCTATGTTCTACGGTCCTCAAGCATATGTGCATGGGACGTTTACCGGTTGCGAAGATATGGAAGTTTTTCTAAAAACAAAACTTTCGGGAAAGGTTTATCGTTTTAGGTAAATAATTTTTTGCAGTTACTGTTTAATAAATGTCAAGGTGTTGTAAAACAGGTGTTTAATGTAGGCTATGCTTGAAAGCGCTTTCAATCTGTAAGCGCATATTGGCATTTTCGTTAGGTTTTACTGCAGAAACTCCGTTCACAGCTATGATTGTATCGTGAGGGCCGCTGTGCATCAGTGGGTGGATAGTGATGGCTCCTTTTTGTCTTTTTCTGCAAATGCTTGGGGGAATTCCTTAACTTTGTGAACTGAAGCCAATGTCACCATCCGTACTTATCGTTGATTTCAGCGGAACCTACCCTCTGCTGGACTGTCCCGGGAACACGCCCGGGGCCGCTTGGCTGCACCTGGGGGATTTGGAAGGCACTTCTTGCTACCTGGACCCTGAAGCCAGGGGAACCCTGGAACAAAAGATTGCCCCCTTCCCGGTCGAGGGGATGCATTTTATCGATAGCGGGGACTATCATTACATGTCCAAGCTCTTTACGGACAGGATAGGCGAGAGATTCAACCTATTGGTCCTTGACCATCATCCCGACATGCAGGAGCCTCTTTTCGGCTCCGGCGATGTGGATCCAAGTGAACGGATACTCAGTTGCGGCGGATGGCTTAGGGACGCCCTGATTCAAAACCCCAACATCGGGAAGGTGCTTGTGGTTGGTGTGAAAGATGACCTTTCGGGCGAGTGCGAAGGCTTCGCCGATAGGGTACGGACCGTACTTGAAAGCGAGGTCGCACTCCGAGCGGACTATAATATAATAGTGGAGCGGATGCTCTCTTTCCTTGAAGAGGAAGTGCCGCTGTACATATCAGTCGACAAGGATGTCCTCAGTGAAGATGAGTGTCCAACCAACTGGGACGGGGGGAGCATGAGCGTTGAAGGTATGCTGCACCTGCTCAGTGCCGCCGTTGCCAGGCGAAATGTAATCGGTGTCGACATTTGCGGGGAAAAGAGTCCATCCAAAGGCGGAACCCCGTACGGCCACACAAAAAGCTCGGAAGTTAACGGAAAGCTCCTTTCCATTTTTTTTAACGACAAATAGAACCAGACAGATACATGAACAAGAAAACTCTCTTTGCAGGAAGGCTCCTGCCACTGTCCGTCGTACTTGCCCTTGGGCTCTTTCTTGCGCCATCGTGCCGTTTCATAAATTCTTTCGTGGAGGGATGGCAGGAGGAATCCCTCTCTGACGGGAATGAGCGGGAGCCGGCTCCTTCCCAGGTAAAAGAAAGCGCCTCCCCCGAAGGCACGCTTCCCAAAGTGCGCCTTGAGGAGGCATACTGCTTCGAGAAGGGGGAGAAGAACATCCTCATCGAGAAGATGGGCTATACCCTTTCATACAACTCCGCCGCCAGGATCCCCAACTGGGTGGCTTACGAACTTCTGGACTCCGAACTGTACGGGGACTTCCGAAGAAGCGGGGACTTCAAGCCGGACCCCGACTTCAAGGGTCGTCAGGCCTATGACTCCGACTACCGGGGCAGCGGCTGGGACCGTGGGCACATGGCTCCTTCCGGGGACATGAAATGGTCCAGCCAGACCCAGCGGGAGTGCTTCTACCTCATCAATGTCTGTCCCCAGAACCACAACCTCAATGCAGGGGCATGGAACGACCTCGAGAAACAGGTCCGGTACGAGTGCCGCTACTACAAGAAAATCTGGGTGGTATCGGGTCCCATCGTACAGACGGGGCGCTACGGGACAATCGGGGACAATAAAGTCCAGGTCCCGGATGCCTTCTTCAAGGCCCTGCTCGCCAAGGACAAGAAAGGAAGGTACATCTCCATTGCTTTCTACTTCCCGAACGAGAGCGTCTCGGGACCCCTGTCCGATTATGCCTGCTCGGTGAACGAGATCGAGGAAATAACCGGTCTGGACCTGTTCTATCAGCTGGATTCCGCCATCCAGGAAGAAGTCGAGGGGAAGTTCGCCCCCTCGCAGTGGAAAATCAAATAATGTTGCCAATTGACCGCATTCACCACCATAACACTATCCAAGTAACATGAGAAGAGCGTTGCACACTCTCCCCGTCCTGCTGACGGGGCTCTGTCTGTCCGCAATATTGTCAACTTCGGCATGGGCAGGTCCCCTCACTGCCATCCACCTCATGGGTGACTCCACAATGGCCGACAAGGAGATCAAGGGCGGGACCAACCCCGAGAGGGGATGGGGAATGATGTTCCCCAATTTCGTTGACTCCACCCTCCACGTCATCAACTATGCCCAGAACGGCCGCAGCACCAAGAGTTTCATAGACAATGGCCTGTGGGACAAAGTCATATCCGCTGTCCAGAAAGGGGACTATGTGTTCATCCAGTTCGGTCACAATGACTCCAAGGAGTCCGACCCGGCACGTTACGCCGCACCGTTTGGAGCGTATCAGGACAATCTCCGGATGTTCATAGACGAGGTGAGGGAAAAAGGCGGGAACCCCGTGCTCCTCACTCCCGTGGCGAGGAGATGGTTCAAGGAGGGTAAACTGGACCGGAACTGCCACACCGACTATCCCGCCGCCATGAAACAGGTCGCCGCCGAGAAGGGAGTCCCGCTCCTTGACATAACCACCCGCACCCTTGACTGGCTGGAAGGACTGGGTGATGAACCCAGCAAGAAGTACTTCATGATATCGACAGGCAAAGACGACAACACCCACACGGTGGCCTGTGGGGCGAGGAAAGTCACGGAAATCATCTGCGAGGAAATCACAAGGACCCTCCCCGAGATCGGCGGACATCTCATTCGCTACGATATCGTGGTGGACAAGGGAGGCTTCGGGGACTGCTTCACGGTTAATGAAGCCATTGCCATGGCACCTGATTACTGCTACGGGCACGAGACCTCAATCCGCATCAACCCAGGTACTTACACCGAGTGCGTCACCATCCCGCATTCCAAGATAAACCTCCGCATCAGCGGCAACGATGCCGCCTCTACCATAATCGCCTTCGGCAAGTTCGCCCAGGCCACGTGGCAGGGTACCGATATCAAGATCGGCACCACCGGTACTGCCACCATGTTCATTGACGCATCCCATGTAACCCTTGAGAACCTAACCATCGAGAACACTGCAGGCGCAGGGAACGAGATCGGCCAGGCAGTGGCGCTGATGACGGTAGGGGACTGCATATACCTTAAGAATTGCAGGGTGATTGCCAATCAGGACACCATCTACACTTTCGGCAAGTACACCGATGAAGGAACCCATGCAAGAGTGTATTTCAAGGACTGCTACATCGAGGGGACGACGGACTTCATATTCGGCCCCTCGAGGGCGTACTTCGAGAACTGCACCATGCATAGCAAGAAGAACTCCTATGTAACTGCCGCCTCCACCCCCAAGGGGGAACCCTACGGGTATGTGTTCTACCGCTGCACCCTCACTGCCGCCCCCGGGATTGACAAGGTCTACCTCGGAAGGCCCTGGAGGGACTATGCGAAAGTCGTTTACATCCTCTGCGACATGGGCCCCCACATTGTTCCCGTGGGTTGGCATGACTGGGGAAAGCCAGAGAGAAGGAAGACCGCCTACTACGCCGAGTATGGCTCCACCGGACAGGGTTCCGCCACCAAGAAAGAAAGGGCCAAGTGGTCACATGTACTTTCATCCCCGAAGGAACTTTCCAAGTATTCCTTCGCCTCCGTAATGGGAGGGTGGGACCCCCAGGACAACATCCACAAGTAGAAGACATTTGCCGCATTCTTCCTCACTGACCCAAGAGAGGGGCTTTCGTAAAAAAAACTTTTTGAGGGAACCGTGCAAGGAAAGCCGGGGCCATGCATTATATTGTCGGAAGCGATGAAGGGGAAGTGCCCACTTCCCGCTTCCGATGCTACGTCCCAAACGAAAAATGACATTTACATTTCAGATTGTTATGAAAAAAGCACTCTTCGCATCATCTTCCCTGATTGCGGCACTCTCCCTCTTCGCCCTCCCTCTTATCCAGTCCTGCTCGAAGGGCTCCATCTTCGCTGTTGATTCCATGGCGAAAGGGATGTATCCCGAGCCTTCCGGCCAAGAGGGGAATGATTTCAACGAGATCCAGGAGAACGACTTCATACTCACCTCCGAGCAGCCCGTGTCCACATTCAGCGTGGACGCTGACGGGGCCGCCTACTCCTATATGAGGCGCACCGTGAAGGAAGGGGACATCCCCATGAAAAACTCAGTCCGCATCGAAGAATACCTCAATTACTTCACCTTCAATTACTCCGACCCCACAGGAAATGAGAGCGTGGCGATAAATGCCGAGGTGTCCCCATGCCCATGGAACACCACCCATAATCTCATTCGCCTGGGGCTCAAGGGAAAGAGCCTTCCCGAGAGCAAGATTCCCGCTGCGAACTTCATATTCCTTGTCGACGTGTCCGGTTCCATGAGAGGGGCGGACAGGCTGGAACTGGTGAAAAAGGGGCTCCTGAACCTCGTCGACAACATGAGGCAGGGTGACAGGATAGCGATCATCACATACTCGGGGAAAGTCGCGAAAATCCTTCCCTCCACTGACGTCTCCGACTCCAAGAAAATCAAGAAGGCCATAAGAGACCTTACTCCTGGCGGGTCCACTGCCGGGGGAGCCGCCATGGAGATGGCATACAAGGAAGCAATGGACAACTTCATGCCCGACGGAAACAACCGCATCATAATGTGCACCGACGGGGACTTCAACGTCGGAGTGAGCGACACTGACGCCCTCGTGGGAATGGTCGAGCAGTACCTGGACAAGGGAATATACCTGAGCATCATGGGATTCGGTTTTGGCAACCTCTATGACTCCCGCATGGAGAGCCTCTCCAACCACGGTAACGGGACCTACAATTACATTGACTGCGAGGCTGAGATGCAGAAGGTCTTCGTAAATGAAAGGTCTCACTTCTACTCAGTGGCTACGGACACCAAGTGCCAGATCGAGTTCAACCCTGAAGCGGTGAAAAGATACCGTCTCATAGGCTACGAGAACCGTGTCATGAAAAACGAGGACTTCGAGGACGACAGCAAGGATGCCGGGGAAATCGGTGCAGGCCAGACCATAACCGCCCTCTATGAAATCGAGATGGGAAGTGTTGAAACGCAGAGTTCCGCACCCCTCGCCACTTTCTCGGTGCGCTACAAAAAGACTGTCAAAGATGAAAGCCGTCCCCTGGAACTGGGCATCAAAGTAAATGATATCAAATCCTCTCCCAGCGACGAGTTCTCCTTCGCTGCAGGTACAGCAGCATTCGGCCTTTGCCTGAGGGACTCCAAGTACAAGGGAAACGCTTCCTACGAGATGGCGGAAGAACTTCTCTCGAAGGGCCTCAAGTTCGATAGCGGAAGTTACAGGAGTGAATTTGTCGACCTGGTGAAAAAGACCTCGCAACTGGCAGCCCACAAGCAGTAGTGTTGTTCTGGCATAGGCTTTACCAAACAAAGACCTGTTAATCATCAATACGCCTAAACCATTGAAGCACAGAGCGAAGCATACAACAGGCAAGCCACAGTAGCCTCAAGGCATCCATATCCTCCAAGCCTTGGCAACCATAATTGTCCAACACATGGAAGCCTAACCCCCGTCACCTCATTAATCGAGGTGGCGGGGGTCATTATTATTCATAGGGTCATTGACTTGATTCTCCGGGCGACTTCGTCCGGATGGTCTATCAGGAACTGGCCATGATTCATTTTCGGAAAAACTTCGATATGGGCGTCCGGGCACAGTGAGAGCAGGTGTCTAACCTGTGGTTTAGCCACGAGGGCCTCTTTGGAACCGTACCAGAAATGGATTTCGGCACCGTGTATGGATTCCAGCTTATGGGTATAGACATCCTTGTAGCCGTCTCGGACGGCCTTACCGCCCCCGGAGGGCCAGGCTTTCCGGCATTCTTCCAACAGCACATCGAAATAGTGCGAATGGAACACCCATTTCCAGAACCCCGTCCAGTGGTAGCAGGTCCAGACATTGGCACTCTGGTAATATCGGAGCGGATCCACGCTCCATTTGGGAAGTGGCAGAAGCGGAGCCGCATCCATGATGGCGTGGTCAACGACAATTTCGTTACGTTCAAGCACGCGCGACAGAATCTTCCCGCCCAGCGACAAGCCATATGCGCAGTCCAAATGCCCGCTGAGGTTATCGTGGACATACCGGATAATCTGCCCGGCCTGGTCATCCACGCAGGTGAACGCAGACTTCTGTCCAAGCAGAAATCCGTCAATTCCGGCTGCCACGATAAAGAAGTCACTCTCCATAATGTCGATAAGCGGCAGGAATATCTCATGGGTAACTCCCAGCCCCGGAATCAGCAGCAGGGTCGGATTCTTATTATCGCCGTAGGTGTTGAATGTCATAGCCTATGCCAGCTTTACAGCTGTTCCGGAAGCGGTTACCATGAGCATGCCGCCTGCTTCTCCAAGGACTTCGTAGTCGATGTCAATGCCCACGACGGCATCGGCACCAAGGGAACGGGCGCGGGAAGACATTTCCTCCATCGCCTGGGTGCGGGCTTTGATGAGTTCTTCCTCGTAGGAGCCGCTGCGGCCGCCGACGATATTGCGGATGCTGGCAGCGAAGTCCCTTAGGAAGTTTACCCCGGCGATTACTTCGCCGAAAACGACGCCTTTGTATTCTGCTATGGTGCGTCCCTCGACGCTGGGAGTTGTAGTAAGTATCATAATGAGGATGTTTAAACTTTCAGAGTTACATATTTTCAGCGAAATGAGAGCCGGGCAGGCGGAGGGGGCGCCGTAAAGGCCCACCTCTGGCTGCCGGGGACTCGGTCGGAGCGCAGGGGATTATTTTTATACAAAAATACCAATTTCTCTCACATTTGGAGTATCATAAGCAGTAGTTCATGCCTAAAATGATAATTCCGTACTTCTGAGCGGTTGTCCGATTTGACATGTACACTCCAGATGTCATCCATTAACAACCGCAGTCGCATCATTCTACGTCCACACGTCCGTTTCCTATACGCAAGATAGATAAACTTTCAGATGGTTATCGAAGAATTGTTGACATTGTCGTGAGCCGGAAACAGAGATATATCCTTTTCATTATTTGACGATGTCTTCTTTGATACTTTGCGGTATCATGCAGATGGAACAATAGTATCAACTAATGAGATTTGGGATAAAGAAATCAATGAAATACTCAATCTCAATCATCCTACTCTCAAAAACAGTCGGAAAAAAGCGGTGCTGTCAGTTTTTGCCAATATCAAAACATGGGATTCATATCAACTTCAGCGACTCCTTCGTGAATGGAGCTCAATGACAATGAAAGTATCATATCAATCTGTCAAAGATAAGGATAGTGATTCCCGCTATCCAGCATTTATACCTTTCTGTGGAGCAGTTTGTTATTACATCAGGAAGAAACTTAGAATCCTCCAATGCGGCAAAGGTTAAGATACTCGGGGCCTCTTCCTTGGCTTATCGCTCATGGGAGAGGCTTTTTTCTTTGTCCAAACCGAGTAGGTACAGAGAGGTTGCTGCCTTCGAAAACTCAGTTCGTCACGTAGAAGGGGAATTTCGTGTAATATTCCGACAATGTCTTTTCTGTTCAACCACCCAGGTATAATTTTGTCCCCGTAAGGATGTGACCGCACTGACAAACTGATAAGCCAATTTACAAATTTAGGATTTTCTCATCCTTCCACGACCAAGGGAAAGATACTTCGATTGCAAAATGAAGAGTGATCTTTGGGTGGCGAGGCGCTGGACGATAACTGCCAATCCTGGCACTACGGCCATACTACTCAGCCGCTCCTCGCCTCCCAAGCGACAGAAAACCTCTTCCTGCTGCCCTTCCCTTTTCTTCGTGTGGGAAGGGCAGTTTTCTTCTGCTTGTCCTCCCACGGACAGTCTCCGGGCAGGGCACTCAGAGTGAAGATCATTTTTCAAGGACTTCCCGGGGTATTTCTTCGTTGCATAAGATTTCGTACATTTGCAGACCTTATTGAGAGTATGCGATGTATCTTCTGAAATTCCCTGATTTCGCATCTCCGCGGAAACTGGTTTTCTACCTGTCCGTGGAGGAATACCTGTCATCCAATTTAGATAAAGTGCTGCCCGGTGTCCCTTCCGGGGACAGGGCCATATATTTCCTGTGGGGGAGCACTCCTACCGTGATATTCGGACGTAACCAGGTGATGGAAAGGGAAGTGAATGTCCCTTACTGCCAGGAGCACGGCATAGAGTTCTTCAGAAGGAAGAGCGGAGGCGGCTGCGTATACTCGGACGAGGGGAACATCATGGTTTCATTTGTATGTTCCGATACCGACGTGGCGAGGGTGTTCTCCCTCTTCCAGGACAGGCTCTGCGCATGTTTCAGGAGCCTGGGGCTTCCTGCGGAAAGGTCCGAGCGAAATGACGTCCTGGTAGGCGGGAAGAAAGTCTGCGGAGGAGCGTTCCTTCTCATGCCTTCGTCCTCCGTCGTCCATTCTACCCTTCTTTTCGATTCGGATTTCTCCGTCCTGGAAAAGGCCATAACCCCGTCCCAGGAGAAGATCGAGAGCAAGGGAGTGAAGTCCGTCCGGCAGCATGTGGCCAACCTGGCTGATTTTCTTCGTGAGAGTCCCGACCCTGCAGTTCGTGAACTCACGGACAAGGGAAAGTTCCTATCTTACCTAGAGAAGTTCCTCACGTCCGACGGCCCTGCCTTCACCCTCACACTGGATCAGCTTTCCGCCATCGATGAAATCGAGCGGACTTATCTTGACCCTTCCTTCATCCAGGGCAAAACCTACACCCAGTCCGAGGAGATAGTCACCAAGGGCAAGTTCCCTCGCTGCGGGGAAGTGTCCTGCCGCTTCAAGGTGAAGGACGGGGCCATTGTTTCCATGAAAATAGACGGGGACTTTTTCTGCCTTGGCTCAAGGCCGCAGGAAGAGCTGGAGTCCGTTTTCACGGGATGTCCTCTCCGTAAGGAAGATGTCATGGAAAGGATCGAGGCCGTGGATATCGGTCAGTACATCATGAATCTGGGGAGCGATGAGTTCCTGAGCCTATTCCCGCTTCCCGGCAACGACAGCAGGTAATCAAGTGAAAGATAACTTACTGAAAGAAATAAACACAAAACAAATAACCACAAAAAACAAGAAAACCATATTCAAGTATGGAAAACAACCTCAAGACAACACCGCTCCACTCTTCGCATGTGAGCCTCGGTGCCCTCATGAGCCCCTTCGCGGGCTATGACATGCCCATCCAGTACAAGGGCATCATAGAGGAACACAACGCAGTGCGCCATGAAGTGGGAATGTTCGACGTTTCCCACATGGGAGAGATTTTCGTGAGCGGACCCGATTCGGAAAAATACATCAATCACCTCTTCACCAACGACATCCGTCCTATGACCCCCGGAAAGGTCCTTTACGGTATGTTCTGCTACCCTGACGGGGGAGTGGTCGATGACCTTCTCGTTTACAAACGTGACGAAGAGGGCAACTACCTGCTCGTGGTGAACGCAGCCAACATCGACAAGGACTACGAGTGGATGCTCTCCAACAAGGAAGGCTTCGATGTTACCGTGGACAACCAGTCCGAGGTATGGGGCCAGATTGCCGTCCAGGGACCCCTGAGCGAGAAGACCCTCGTGGAAGTCCTGGGAATAATGAGGGCGCCGGAACTTACGTTCTACACTTTTTTCGAGGGCACTCTCGACGGGGAACCCGTCATAGTGTCCAGGACCGGTTACACCGGTGAGGACGGATTCGAGCTGTATGCCTCCAACGAGATGACAGTGAGGATTTGGAAGAGACTGCTTGCAGCAGGTGTGCTGCCCTGCGGCCTGGGGTGCCGCGACACCCTTCGCTTTGAGGCGGGACTTCCCCTGTACGGCGATGAACTCAGCCCGGAGATCACCCCCATCATGGCAGGCCTGGGCATGTTCTGCAAACTGGACAAGGATGAGTTCATCGGAAAAGATGTACTTGCAGCGCAGAAAGCAAACGGAGTTCCCAGGAAACTTGTCGGAATCGAGCTGCAGGACAAGGCCATCCCGAGGGCGGGATATCCCGTCGAGACTCCGGAAGGGGAAGTAGTAGGGGTGGTCACTACCGGCTACAGGTCCATATCCCTGGACAAGAGCATATGCTTCGCCCTGGTCGAGGGCAAGTATGCCCCTCTCGGAACTCCTCTTTGCGTCCACATCAGGAAGAAAGTCTTCCCGGGAGTCACCGTCAAGAAGAGATTCTACCAGACCAATTACAAGAAGTAATACCACTTTCACGACACAAGCGCAACATAAAATAACATCGTAATCATAAAGACATGAGCAAAGTACTTGAAGGCTTGCTTTACAGCGAGTCGCACGAATGGGTAAGGATGGAGGGTGACATCGCAGTTATCGGTGTCTCCGATTATGCACAGCACTCCATGGGTGCTCTCACATATGTGGATCTTCCCGAGGTCGGGGACACTTTCGAGCAGGGAGAGAGCTTCGGCGCCCTTGAGAGCGTCAAGGCTGCCTCCGAGCTGTACACCCCCGTTTCCGGTGAGGTTACCGAGGTGAACGAGGAACTGGAGGACGAGCCCGAGGCCGTGAACAATGACCCCTACGGGGCATGGATCATCAAGATTGCCGTCGAGGACAAGTCGCAGCTGGACGCCCTGATGGGTCCCGAGGCCTACAACACCTACACGGAGAGTCTCTGAACCATCACATAACTCATTGCAACCACATGAGTACATTCCCTTATTTCCCCCATACCGAGGAGGATGTCAGGAGGATGCTCGAGAAAGTGGGCGTCGGGGACCTGACCTCCCTTTACGGGGATGTCCCTGCAGAATTCCTGCGCACCCAGCCATATGACCTTCCCTCAGCCAAAAGCGAGGAGGAGGTCCTCTCCATTTTCGAGGACCTCGGCAAGAAGAATGTCCCCCTCAAAGTCTTCGTGGGACAGGGCTCTTACGACCACTATACACCCTCGGTCATACCTTACCTCACCCAGAGGTCCGAGTTCCTGACCGCATACACGCCCTACCAGGCTGAGATATCCCAGGGAACGCTCCGCTACATTTTCGAGTACCAGAGCATGATCTGCTCCCTTACCGGGATGGACGTTTCCAATGCCTCCATGTACGACGGTCCGACCGCAGCTGCGGAAGCCATGATGATGGGCCTCGCCTGCACGAGGAAGAAAACCCGTGTGCTCCTTTCCAGGACACTCCTTCCCCATGTAACTGCGGTGGTCGAGAACTATGCCCGTTTCCACGGGGTGGCCATCGGCTATGTCGAGTGCGAGGATGGCGTATCATCCATCCAGTCAATGAAAGACGAGCTCGCGGTGGGCGATGTCGCTGCAGTCATTCTTCCTTCCGTCAACCGTTTCGGCATCATTGAGGACCTCGAGGGTTTTGCCGATGCAATCCACGAGGCAAAGGCCCTGGCGGTCCAGTACTGCGATCCTTCCGCCCTTGCAGTCCTGCGTTCACCCGCAGAGTGGGGAATGGACGTCGCCGTGGGTGACGGACAGCCCCTTGGCATTCCCCTGAGCTGGGGAGGCCCCTATGTGGGGTTCATGGCATGCCGCAAGGACTATGTCAGAAAGCTTCCCGGACGCATTGTCGGACAGACGACGGACAAGGAGGGGAGGCGCTGTTTCGTCCTGACTCTCCAGGCACGTGAGCAGCATATCCGCCGTGAGAAGGCTACGTCCAACATCTGCTCGAACGAGAGCCTCATGGCCCTGTGGGTCACCATATACCTTTCTGTCATGGGGCCGGAGGGAATGAGGAAAGTGAACACGCTTTCCTATGGCGGAGCGCATTGCCTCAAGGACAAACTCCTCTGTACAGGTCTTTTCGAGGAGGCGTTCCCCGGGAAGCCTTTCCTCAAGGAGTTCACGCTCCTCAGCAAGGTCCCTTCCGAGACACTTCAGAAAGCCCTTCTCGAAGGAGGATTCTTTGCAGCGCTTCCTCTCGGGATCAAGGTAGGTGACAAGGAGATGGTCAGTTTCACTGTCACTGAAAGAAGGACAGGGGAGGAGATCGATTCTCTCGTGGAAGTGATTAAGAATGTCAAGCCGTAGGGAAGGAGGACAGACCATGAAGTACTACGATAAACTCATATTCGAACTCTCAAAAGAGTCAAGGACAGCTTTCTCGCTGCCCGAGGACAAGTTCGGCGGCAATCTCTCCGACATTCCCTCGGACCTCAGGAGGAAAGAAGGTCCACTTCTTCCCGAAGTAAGTGAAGTTGACGTCGTCCGTCACTACACCAACCTCTCCCAGATGAATTTCGGTGTGGACACGGGGTTCTACCCCCTGGGCAGCTGCACCATGAAATACAATCCCAAGATCAACGAGCAGGTATCCTCCATGCCCGCTTTCGCAAGGCTCCATCCCCTCCAGCCGGAGTGCTCGGTGAAGGGTGCCCTTGAGATGGTGGACGCCCTTGACGGGGCCCTCGCCGAAATCACCGGGATGAAACATTTCACGTTCCTTCCCTGTGCGGGAGCCCATGGGGAGCTTACCGGCCTCATGATCATGAGGCAGTACCATATGGCACGCCATGATGAGGGTAGGGTCAAGGTCATCGTTCCCGACTCCGCCCACGGCACCAATCCCGCCTCTGCGGCAGTAGCCGGTCTACAGGTGGTCACGGTGAAGAGCAAGGAGAACGGACTCATCGATGTGGAGGCCCTGAGGGACCTTCTCGGGGATGATATCGCCGGCATCATGATGACAAATCCCAACACTCTGGGCCTTTTCGAGAAGGACATCAAGGAGATAGCTTCCCTCGTTCATGGCTGCGGAGGTCTTCTGTACTATGACGGGGCCAACATGAACCCTCTTCTGGGCATGGTCCGTCCCGGGGACATGGGCTTCGATATCATGCACCTGAACCTTCACAAGACCTTCTCCACCCCTCACGGAGGTGGCGGTCCCGGTTCCGGTCCGGTCGGAGTCGCCGAGCACCTGGTCCAGTTCCTTCCCACTACCAAGGTATCCGGTTTCCACGGGAACTTCGCCGTCATGATGAGGGCCTACGCCTATATTCTCATGCTGGGAAAGGAGAACCTTCCCCTCGCAGGGCAGTACGCCACCCTCAGCGCCAACTACATCAAGGAGAGCCTGAGGGATGCCTACAAGCTTCCCATCGACTCCATCTGCAAGCATGAGTTCGTGTTCGACGGGCTCATCGATGACGGCAGCGCCCATGCTCCCGACGGAGTGGGCGCCACGACCCTGGACGTTGCCAAGAGGCTTCTTGACTTCTCCTTCCATGCTCCCACCATCTATTTCCCGCTCCTTTTCCACCAGGCGCTCATGATAGAGCCTACGGAGACCGAGTCTGTGGAGACCATGGACTCTTTCATCGATGTCATGCACAGGATCGCCCAGGAGGCTTCGGAGGATCCGATGATACTTCGCTCAGCTCCACACAACGCTCCCATCACCCGTCCTGACGAGACCACGGCGGCCAGAAACCCCGTCCTCAAGTACCAGGACACAATCTAGGTCCCATGGCAAGGCAGCAGCAACTTGGAAAATCCATTATCATAGTCGGAGGCGGTCCCGGAGGTTACGAGACCGCCCTCGAGGCTGCTCACAGGGGGTTCAGCGTGACCCTCGTGACTGAGGGAGAGGTCGGTGGAACGTGCCTCAATGAAGGGTGCATCCCCACCAAGTCCCTCTGCAGGAACGCGGAGTTCCTTCTCTCCCTTCGCGAGAGCGGGAAGTTCGGAGTCGAGGTCCCCTCTCTTCCCGTCGACTGGGAGAAGGTATACGGCCGGAAAGACGAGGTCGTGGGACAGCTCCGTAGCGGAGTCGAGTTCCTCCTGAAGGGAGCCAAGGTGACTCTCCTGAGGGCCAGGGCTACGCTTGCATCCCCAAACAGTGTAAGGCTTTCAAGTGGCGATCCCTCACTTGACGGGGAGGAACTCAGTGCAGACTACATAATCCTTGCGACCGGTTCCCACTCGGCCTCTCTTCCAATCCCGGGAGCGGACCTCCCCGGGGTGGTGACTTCGAAAGAACTCCTTTCCCTCGGGAAAGAGCCTCCCAGGAGGCTCTGCGTCATCGGAGGGGGTGTCATCGGCCTTGAGTTCGCATCGGTATTCGAGGGATTCGGGTCGGAGGTCTGTGTCCTTGAATACTGCAAGGAGGTCCTGCCTCGCTTCGATACCGACCTTGCCAAGAGACTTAGGATGGCCCTCTCAAAGGGACGTGGCATAAGAATCGAGACCGCCGCACAGGTGACGTCCATATCGAGGAACGAAAATGACGGTACACTCTCTGTCACTTTCCTGAAGAAGGACAGGGAGGAGGTCGTGCAGTGCGATACCGTTCTCATGGCCGTGGGAAGGGTGCCTTCGGTCGAGGGCATCGGTCTAGCTGAAGTGGGAGTGGAGTATGGCCGCAGGGGAGTCAATGTCGACTCCAATATGAGGACCAACCTTGACAGGGTATATGCCATCGGGGATGTCACGGGAGGCATGATGCTTGCCCATGTGGCAACTTTCCAGGGGCTCAAGGCCCTGGAGGACATCTGTTCCCGTGAAATCGAGGGCTACTGTTCGGCGGCCTCCGAAATCGACCTCTCGATTGTCCCCGCAGCGGTGTTCACTTACCCCGAGGCAGCCACTGTAGGCCTTACCGAGGACGAGTGCAAGGAAAGGGGAATGGACTTCTCGACCCACAAGTCTATGTTCCGGGCGAACGGAAAGGCCCTGAGCATGGGCGAGGGCGAAGGCTACTGCAAGATCATCTGCGAAGGCGAGGACGGACACATCCTCGGTGCCCACCTTTTCGGTGCCCACTCTTCGGATCTCATACATGAGGTGGCTCTCTGCATGAAAGAGGGCGCTACCCTGCGGGACCTTACCCACACTGTCCATGCCCATCCTTCCCTAAGCGAAGTCATCCTCTCGGCTGCGAGGTCCTAGACCCGGGACTTTGCATCTTTGTAGGGTGACTCCTTGAAGTGCATACAACTTTTTTTCTCAACACACACTGTTTCCCATCCCCCATCCCTTCCAGGCAAGGGCAGGGGATGGGAGTTAACTAAAGACTTAAAACTTTTCTTCCATGAAATCCATCGGTCCTTCAAAAGGGGCAGTGCGCCCTTCCACCATTCTTGCACTCCTATCCCTGCTTCTTCTGCTTCTTCCTTCCTGCCGCTCCTCCTCCAGGAAAAATGATTCCTCCAAGAATGCTGACAGCACCCTTCCCTCCAAGGAAATGACATCTCCTGCAGCGCCAGTCACCCTTGACGGCAAAGTGATGGAAAAGGCAGCGATGGACCTCCCCGAGTCAATGCTGGGCGGAAAACTTTCCGACAAGGCCCTACGCCAGAGCTGTATAAGTGACGGGAACCCCTACCCGACCGCTCCCAATGAAATCGTGGTCTCGGACTACGAGGGAAGCTTCACCCTCGTACTCTTCGCATACGACAACGCCCCCAAGGCCGTAGCCTACCTGCAGGAGCAGGTGGGGATCGGTACCGCCGGGGACGACTGCCCGATAATGGTCTTTGAGTACAGTTTCGGGGACGGGAAGTACACTCCCTGTGCGGATCCCCTCGCGGCAGT
The DNA here is from genome assembly GCA_905235445.1 of uncultured Bacteroidales bacterium. Classification (GTDB taxonomy): domain Bacteria; phylum Bacteroidota; class Bacteroidia; order Bacteroidales; family UBA932; genus Cryptobacteroides. The sequence continues at coordinate 34,456 of CAJOLJ010000008.1, read as the reverse complement.
GTCCCTGCTATCCGGGGATGAGATACTGGACCATGACTTCCTCTCTCTCGGGAACGGTCCTTTTGACCTCACCACGGAAGAAATCCTTTTCTGCCGGGACTATGTGAGAGGAAAGGTCGAGGGGAAAAGCGTCACCCTCCAGTGGGACGGGAAGAAGTTCGTACGCTCCGCAAAGTATGTTGCTGATGGGGATGGCCTCATTGGCTACGGCCTTGGCCAGGCTCCTCCCAAGGTCGGGAAGAAGTATGTCATGGAAAGGGGGGAGAGCACGGAGGAGACCGCATCGAGCTGGGACTACTATTCCCCCATCGGGGAGGACAAGACCCTTAAGTACAGGATGTGGGACAACGAGGAGGGGGATGTTTTCTGCATCGACATAATGGGAGAGGGACTCTACCTGAATGCGAATCTGGGAGTCGGGGCCACTGTGGGGGAACTGCTTGAAGGACTTTTTGACTTTCCCCTGTATGATTTCATGTACGTGTTTCCCGGGGACCAGATAATCGCCCACTTCAGTCCGGAGGTGGTGGTGGGTTTTGAGCCGAGTGCGGTGATCGGGGAACTTCCCGCAATCGACAACGACCTCGGGGTGGAAATCGATATCCCAAAGCTGAGGGAGGATGCGAAGATAAAATTCATCCGCATCCTGGACACGGACATCCTCTGATTCCCCATGCTTGGCTACACTCCAAGCATCCGCATGAAGAATTCATCCAGGTCCCCTGTCCCTTCGCCTTCCGGTGGGGCGGGGGACTTTTCTGCGCTGTCCCCTTGAGTGCGGCACTGCGCCGGGACCGTGAAGCGAAGATGATTGAGATAGTCGCTGAGCATCTTGTCGGGTGGCGGGACCTCACCGGGACGCGGGGCCCCCAGGAACTCTTCCAGAAGGGAAAGGACCCCTTCCCTCACGACATCGGGACCTATGGTCCCGCTTGCCAGGGTCCGGAAATCAAGCGGAGGGAGGGTCCCGTTTGCGAAGACCCACTTTGCTGCGAGATAGCCCCTCATGGAACAGAAGAATAGTTTCAGGGGATTTTTTCCCTGCTGGTGGTGGAGTTTTTGGTTGTAGCTGTTCCCCAGCGAAATGTAGTGACCTATCTCGGTCGCAGGGTTGAAATACCTTTCCCCGAGTGGGATTATGCCTTCCAGGAAAAGCGGGTCGCAGATATACTGGATGGGGGAGTGGGGCCACTCCATGATGCTTGGATTGCTCATTCTCAGCAGTGTGAGGGCCTTCCTGAGGTCCCATCCCCAGAAATCCAGCCTCCTGTCCTCGGAGAAGAAGTTCTGTGCATCCTTCCTTTTCGTGAAGGAGAGATACCATCTCGGCTCATGGACATAGACAAAGCGGATGTCATAGTCGCTTGCCGGCCTGCTGAGTCCGTAGGCCCTGCTGCCGCTCTCGCAGGCCAGCAGGATCCTCACACCCTCCCTTTCCTCAAATCCACGGAGCTGGTCAAGGATGGTGGAGAGGATTTCCGGAGGAGGGGTGGCGAAAGGAGGTTCCATTCTGAAAATGTGTTGTCGTTATGGCAGGGCAACCTGTGGCGGTGCCTAAAATAAAGATCCTTCTCCACTGCCATCCCGGGGGGTATGCGAAGAAGGACCATTAGTCATTTACCATGGGGCCGGAGCGTCATTTGTTCTTCAGCTCAGCTTTCTTTTGGATTATCTTACCCTGGGTTTTCGCTGACTGGGAGATGGGATCCTTGCCTGCGGCAGGTTTGGCGCCCTCTACCTCGGCTTTGCTCTTTTTCCCGGCAGCGGACTTGGCCTTGGGCTTGGAAGAGACCCCGGTTATCTTGTCCTTGGTGAGCTGTCCCTTCGGGACCTGTCCGCTGGTTGCGGTCTCATTGTCCTGCGCCTTGACGGACTTGGCTTCCTTGGTTACCTCTTTTGGGGTGAAGTCCTTCACGGTCATGTCCTTTTTCGTCTTTACGTCCTGGGCCGAGCCGTAGAGGGGAATGGACAGGGTGAGGCACGCTATGAGCAGATATTTGAGTGTGCGTTTCACGGTGAATCTCGGTAAAGTGTCTAGGAACTACTGCAGGGCTGCCTTCTGGGCTGCGGCCGATTCCTTGGCTGCGTTGTTCATGGCCTTCTTGGCGCTGTCCAGGTCTTTCTTGGCGTTGCTAATCCTCTGCTTCTCGAGCTTGATGGAATTCTTGATGTTTTTCTTCCTGTCGTTAAGAAGGTTGAGTTCCCTCTCAGTGTCGCGCTGGGCGCTCTTGAGGGCGCTCACTTCCTGCGATAGGGCATTGGCCTCTGCATTGAGGCTGCTGACCATCTCCTTCTCGGCTGCGCCGTATGCGCCGGCCTGCTTGTAGCCCTTCTCTTTGTTCTTTGCCGATTCCTTAACGGTCTTGAGGCTCTTCTGGCGGAGTTTCAGGTCGGAGGATGTGGTCTTCAGTTTTGCCTTGGTGGACTTGATGTTATTGTCTACCAACTGGAGGTCGGCCTCAAGCTGCTTGATCTTTGTGTTGGACTCGTTGAGGATGTCCTGGTATTTGATGGTGGCATCGTTGAAGACATCGGTGGACTGGGCGAGCCTGTCATTGGTTGTCGTGACGCTGCCGTAGCCTTCCTGGCTGAATGCTGCAAAAGGGAGGAGTGACGCAGCCACAAGGGCGATGACGAGAGTGGAGAGGAATTTCTTCATTTTTTTGTTTTAGTTTCGGTTTTGGCGCTGTTGACGCCGTAATTTCCATATACAATGTCCCTTGGACATTTTTGATGTGTTGTGCAAATTTCGTACAAAATATTCTTTCATCCAAGTCCCCGGAAACCTCCAGGACCCAAAAATGCGGAATCCCTTTCCCTTTCGGGCGTGGATTCCGCAGAAACATGGTTGTTTGTTGGTTATCGGGACCTCTCCTCCTCGGAAGGACGGAAAGGTCGGTTAAGATTTCGAAGTTTTTCTTTTCGATTGTCCCCGGGGGCCGCACTTACTGGGCGGGAGTGGTGGGGGGTGTAATGTCGGTGGAGGGTTCCGTCTTTCCCTTTTCCCTTTGGGCAAGGCGGGATTTCTGGTTCCAGTTTCCGTAGACCTCGGACACATTGCCGGCGGTGATGAAGGCCTGGATGTCCTCTTCCTTTAGGAAGTTGAAGAGTTTGGCGTACTCATCCTGCGTCAGGATGGACACTACCTCTATGTTGGTCTTGCCGGAGTAGCCGCCCTCCATCTTGTAGAGGCTGCAGCCGCGGTCCAGTGTCTTTGTGATGTACTGGCGGATTTTCTCGTACTCATCGGATACGACGCACACTTTCTTCCTTCTGCCCAGGGTCGCCATGAAGTAGTCCACGGCGATACCGTTGATCCAAGTGCCGATGAGCCCTATGACAACCATCCTGAAGGGGTTGATGGCGAATGCCGTGCAGCAGATCAGGGCCCCTGCGATCGTCACGGACATCCCTATGTCGAAATGCAGGTACTTGTTCACGATCTTCGCCAAAATGTCAAGTCCTCCGGTGGAGGCGTTGATCCTGAAAAGGATCGCCTGGGAGATGCTGAGCATAAGCACGAAGCAGATGAGGTCGAACCAGGGGTCGCCCATCACTGAGCCGCCGCCGGGGATTATCTTCTCATAGGGGAGGACCTTCTCGAAGATGTCGATGATGGGGCCGAGGATAAGGGCGGTGTACACTGTCTTGAGCCCGAACTCATGTCCTATGAGAAACCATGCCATCAGCAGGAGGATGGCGTTGATGATGAGGATCAGGGTCGAGACCTTGATGGGGAATCCGATCATGCCGGTCACCTCGGACAGGACGATCGCCAGACCGGAGATGCTCCCGATGATCAGCTTGCTGGGCATCAGGAAATAGTACACTGCAGCGGCACCGAATGAGATGCCCACTGTCATGATAAGGAGTTCCTTCCAGAACTTCCATGTCCCCAAAACTTTCAGTACGTTTGCCATTAGGTAATGATTTGGTAGCAAATTTGCGAATTTTCTTGAAAATTGCAAAGAGTTAACACTGATTATTTGGGAAAATGTTATCTAAATAGCATGTTCCCATTCTCCTTGCCACTTGGGAGGGGCGAGGCATTTTCCCGCTTTGCCCCCTCCCTTGTGGAAGGGTCCTTTTGGAGCGATATTTGCAGTAGAGGGGCGGATTATTATTTGCGACACATGAAAGGCACCCTGCTACTTATCCTATCCCTATTCCTTCTTGGAGGCTCTCCCGCCAGGGGGACAGGTCCCCTTTCCGATGACAAGGGAAAATGCTCGATTGTGGTGGACAAGGGTTCGTTCACCCTGTACCTCCTCGGTGAGAGGGGCGACACCCTCAGGCATTACCCTGTCGCAATAGGGGAGAACCCCGGGAGAAAACGTCGGAGCGGAGACTGCAAGACCCCTGAGGGCACATTCAAGGTGACCTGGGTCCAGAATACGAAGGGTGTCCTCTATGACTACCATGACGGTAATGGCAAGGTCGAGGCCTACGGCCCCTACTTCATCCATCTTGACACCCCTCCATTCACCGCCATCGGGATCCATGGCACCTGCAAGGAGAGGGTCGACAGGATTGGGACAAGGGACAGCAAGGGATGCATCCGCCTGTACAATGAGGACCTGCTGGATCTTCTCAAGTACGTGACACCGGGTATGGAAGTGATGGTAATCCCCGGGAAGGAGGACATCGAGATAGACAGTGTGCTGGATAGCGGGAAATAATCCTCCTGTACATGGACAAATAGCGGGAAGGCAGCCTCAGAGAGATGCTGTCTTCCCGTTCTCTTTTGCACGCCCGTATGCGGACGCTACTTCCCGGGTTCCATTTCCTCGGTGTTGAACAGAATTATGTCCCTTACCGCCCTCTCGCAGACCGGGCAGAATGTGGGGAACGTGTTGGTCTTCATCCTGCAGTCTTCCGTTGGCCTCCAGGCGCCCTTGGTCATGTAGCCCGCTCCCTCGAAATATCCCACTCCCTCGACTTTCCCGACCATGTCCTTCCATTTGGCCCCGCCATCGACGAGGGTCGTGATGTTGGGTTCCCAGGGCTCAACCTCGGAGTTGTAGAACTGCTCGTACTGGTCATCGTAGTAGTACTCGTCGGCAAGGCCGGCGAAAGAGTGCCCGAACTCGTGTACTACGACGGGGGAGGTGTACTGGTGGTGGGCTGCCGTGAGCACGTAGGAATTGTAGATACCGCCGCCACCATAGGTGGAGGTGTTCGCGAGGATGATTATGTGCTCATACGGTATCCCGGAGAGGACGTCGTGAAGGGTGAAGAGGTTCAGTGTGGTGAGGTAGCGGTCGGAGTAGAACGTGTCGAAATGGGACCCCAGGGCCGTATCCTTCCAGTCTCCCTCCCTGGGAACGGACACTCCGCTATCCCGGGAAGGTGCCGCGACGGCCACGATGTTGAAGCGGTCCTTCATGCTGGAGAACGGCTCATGGCTCCAGATGCTCCGCATTGCTGCCTCCGCATCCTTGTAGAAGGTCTTCATCTCCTTTTTCGTGTAGCCCTCCGCCACTATCGCAATGTCTATTTTGCCGTGGGAGTCCCCGCTGCGGTGAAGGTAGCGGTGCTCGGTGGGAGTCCTGGCAATCCTCCGTATGAGGATGTCCGAGGGGTCCACCATGTGGGTGAGGGAGGCGGTGACCCTGTCGTGGGAATCGAAGAGTTTAACCTCCACGTTCACCTTGGCGCTTGGCATGGGAAGCAGGAAAACATTCTCGAAGGATTTCACCGAACGGGTGGCCTCCTCGCTGTTTTGCCATTCCTGGAAGAGGGTGGAGAAAGAGTTTCGGTACAGTACCTTTCCACCGAGCTCGTCAGTCATGGTTATGAGGCCGTTTCCTCTTAGCGGCACTCCGTCAAGGTTCACGCCCCGGCCCCACCATCCGTCTTCCATGCAGATGGCTTCGGAGAGGGATATACTGGCGGAGCGGCTGTCCCCGGAGAAAATGTAATTCAGACGCAGTGTCCTGTCTTGAAGGGCACCTTCCTGGGCACCCGAGGGGGTGGGGGAGAGTACCGATGCAGAAGCGACGAGGGCCAGAAGGATCAGATGTTTTCTTTTCATATCGAGGTTCCTGAAGTTAGGGATGGGCAGGGGTGGCTACCTGTCTGCTGGGGTTTCCTGACGGGGGCAGGGGGGAGAGGGCAGTGTGAAAAGGGCCCTTGACAGTATGTCCGAGGCTCTCTCAAGGAAGAGCTTGTCCGTGGAATCGAAGTTCGCCACTTCCACCGAGTCGATGTCCAGCACACCTGCGACACCTTTGTTCTTTCCCTCCGCTGTCTTGTAAAAGAGAGGGACCACTATCTCGCTTTTCGAGAGGGAAGAGCAGGCAATGTGACCGGGGAACTTGTCCACGTCCTCCACCACTATGGTGCTTTCCTCTTTCCATGCGCTTCCGCAGACTCCCTTCCCGTAGGGGATCCTGCTGCATGCGACAGGTCCCTGGAAGGGCCCCAGGCGAAGTTCCTCTCCCCGGGCGTCACCTCCCTTCCTGGGAGGACAGGGGCGGACCAGGTAGAATCCCGTCCAGAGGAAATTGCCGCTGCCGTGAATGAGGGCGGAGGCATTGGCAAGCGCCCCCACCATCTCATCGGAGTCCCCCGCCATGAGTGCCTCAAGGTATGAAAGGAGCTGGATATAGCGCTCCTGTTTGCTTCCCGGCTGGAATGTTACGTTCTCAAGCATTGTTATAGGCTGTAAGTACTTGTGATATCGGTATCCTTCCTTTTCCCTGACTTAAGGGCGCTTAAGGGGATGCCTTATGCAAAAGTAATGATTTTGCAGGAATGGTGCACTTTTTCAGCGCCCGCCCGACAAAAAAGACAGGGCCTTCCGGATTCTCCCGACAGGGTCGGAGAAATGGTTCCCGGCATTCATCTCAAAAAGGATGTCAGTCCCGCCCTGAAACCTTTCACGGAGGATGCGAACTATTTCCTCGGTGCGCTCCTGGACGGAGGCGAGCCTGGGCGACTTGGCATTTCTCTCCTGCTCACCGAGGGAAAAGTAGATTTTCCTTAGCCATTTTCCGCTCCCGGGGTCCAAGTCCTTCACGTACTCCACGAAAGAGTCATACCAGAAGGACCCGGATATGCTCCCCAGGGCGCTGAATGCGGGGGACAGAAGGCCACTCTGTAGGGAGAAGAGTCCAGCGAGGGAAATCCCGACAAGGGAACGCTCATCCTTGTCCACCTGGATGCCAAGTGTCCGGAGGTCTTCCTCGATGGATGGAATCACCTCCTCAAGAAGCCTCTTCCTGAAAGAGGTGGCCTCCCCGCTGAAATCTTTCCCCCTCTTGTAGGCCCTTGGGGCCTGCCAGGGTGTAAGGTCCCTCTCCCAGTCCATCCCGAAAATGGACACCAGGACCATCCCTCCGTCCCCTTTCACGAAATCTTCCAGCCCGCCCATGTTCTTTACGGGTTCCAGGATGTATACGACAGGAAGCCTTCCCTGGCACCGGGAAGGATACAGACAGAGTATGTGAAGGCCGGTGAGGTCCTTCTCGAATGAACCTACGGTGATGGGTGGGGTCATGGTCAGTGGATTTCCGGGTTCCGGGATACGAACTTCCCTCCTGGGGCATCCCTTCCCTGGAGGACATAAGGTCCCTGGGAGGAGAGGGCCTTGGAGCGGAGCTCTTCGAAAGCGCCACCGCTTCCCGCATCGAGGAGAAGACCGCAGGAGAGGGTGGAGGGGAAGGATGTGAGCATGCTTACGTCCCCGCCGGAGTCCCCGGCCACGATTGCAGGGCCTCTCCCGCAGTGGGAGGGAGCCATGTGGGCCTTGATGCAGCGGGTCTTCCCTTCCCGGTAGGGCTCTTCGTAGTCAGCCATGGCATAGGGGAGGAGCACCCCTTCGCTATCCTGTGCAAGTCGAATCCCGAAGACATGGTCCTTATCGATGCCTCCCAGGTCCAGGACATCGCCGCAGGCAGCCCCCTCGACGATCTGCTCCAGGGTCGCGGAGCAGATGTAACACTCCCAGCCATTGTCCCGCAAGGTTGCGAAGAGGTCTTTCATCTCACCGGTCAGGGCAAGTCCCCTGGGGATGTCGAAGGTTGTCCCCGAAGGGGGATATGGGACCCTCTCATAGTGGAAAGCGCCAACTGAAAGGGCGCTGGAGGCCGCTTCCTTCCCCAGGGAACGGACCTCCTCCGGTGTGAAGCCCGAGAAAAGGGAAGCGTACCAGATGCAGGAGGTCAGTGGGTCGTAGGTGTTGTCCACTCCTAGGCACAGGGCCCAAATCTCGCAAAGAAGTTCCCTGAGCATGGGGTCGGAAGACAGTGCCGAGTGTCCCTCCCTGTCCTTTTTGGAGAGAAGGGAGGACCATTTCCGCTCGATACCGAGGGCAAGTGCCGAGGCACTTGGGGAACCCATTGCCTCAAGTCCCTGAAGGGGAACCTCGGGGTCTGGAAGGGCAGCGGTGAGTATCCTGTGGGGGAAAGAGGGGTCCGCTATCCTGAGGGAGAGATTCTCGACCGAGTACACGAGTGTCGCATAGGAAATGTCCCCTATGATGGTTGTGTTGTCAAAGTCGAATACCGCATACGGGGGACAGGCGCTGTCATAGCCCTCGGAGAGGACCCCCAAGGTGCGGATGGTGCTGTCAAGGACCGAATGGACTACTGGGTTCCAGTTCCCCGGGGCAAGGCCCCTCGGGGAAGAGTCCCGGCAGGAGACGGGGGGCATAAGAAGGGCCAGCATGAGAGTGGCTCTGAGGGCGGGGGAGAGTCTTTTGCCGATATTCATGGATGTACCTTGGGAAGATGGGTTGGAAAAAACCTGACCGGGAGGGGCTGATGTGGTGGCGTCACTGCCCACCGAGTGCGGAAAAGTAAGAAAGCACGCTCTCCCAGTCCTTGAAGGTATCGCTCCCCAGGGGTATCACCGTTCCCATGAAATCCTCGCAGCCATACCTCTCGGGATACCTTTCGATGAGATAGTCACCGAGGACCATGTCCTTCCTGGAGGATACTATGACACGTCCCCAGGACAGCACCCCGAGCCACTTGGAGCACCAGCTCTCGGGGATGGACCAGCTGAGGGGTATCTCGGGCACTGCGGAAGCGAGTATGTAGACCTCATACCTGTGGGAGAGTTCCACGAGGGCCTTGAGGGCCCCGTTTACCGGTTCCATCTCAAGAGGCTCCTTCCCGTGCTGCCTCCCGTGCAGAGAGTCGCACACCGTATCCTCGAAACTCACCAGCACAGTCTTTCGTTCCTTCCCGTCACGCATGTGGTCGATCCTCTCTATCATGGGGAGGACGCTATGCAGAAGGGCCCTGTCGTTGAGGTAATGCTCCCCTTCGTAGTGGATGGCATTGGGATAGAAAGAGGAGAACTCGTCGTAGCCGTCCACCACGGTGTCATGGGTGGCGAAAAGACCCCAGACGCGGTCCCTGTCGTCACCGTATGCCCCTGTCGAGGGGTAGAACTTTTCTATGGGGTCCATGCCCTCGAACACCTTGGAGCAGGTTTTACGGTACTGTTCCAGAAGCCCCTTGGTCACGAGGAAGGAAGTCTCCCCGTCCTTCCTCGGGGAGTGGAAGGACACTTTCCCGAGGCCATTGTTCTTCTGGATGGACTCGTTTATGTGCAGGGCTGGATTTACCGCGATGCGGTCATAGCCGCGAAGAAGAAGGGCATACATGGCCCCCATCGAGGTCCCGAGGATGAGGTCCGGCTTCTCCCTCGAGCACAGTTCCAGGAGCATCCGTAGGCACTGCTCGCTGTCGACGGGAAGGTCCGGGGCGAGGATGCTCGCCCCCGGGAGCAGAAGACGCAGTGAGGCCACGGTCCCGCTCTCTCCCGAAGAGGCGAAACCGTGAAGGTACAGAAGCTTCTTCCCCCTGAGGACTTCCGGCAGGGCATACTGATAGAGTTCCATTCAGGCTTAATCTGTGTAAGGGTTCGATTGTAAATCAGTCCAAGGCTCAGAGGGCCTTCTCGAAACAGAGCCTCCCTCCCTGGGGATAGACGCACTTTCCGCAGTAGGTGAACCCGAGGGAATACAGGAGGGAGATCATCCTCTCGTTGTCGTAGTTGGTATCGATCCTGAAAGAGCGGCATCCCCGCTCTCGGGACATTGATGCCACTTCCCTTAGGAACCTGCCAGCAAGTCCTGAGTTCTGGCGTGACATCTCGGAGGCTATCCTGTGGACAACCACGTAGGGCTCCTCCGTCTTCCACTCTCCTTCAAGAAGGGGATGGTATGCCTTCTCTCCGCTTAGGATTGCCGCACCGTATACCAGGGGAGTGCCATCGGGGTTATCCCCGGTTCTTTGGCAAAGCACATAGCCGCAGCCTTTCTGTATGTCGGAGCGGACCGCCTCGGGATTTGGATAGTTCTCGTTCCACTGCGTTTTCCCTTCGGACATCATCCTCTGTGCCGCCTCATGCAGCATCCTCCAGGCATCCGGAAGGTCCCTTTCCTCGGCAGGGCGAAGGAAGTAGGCGTCGGAGTTTGCCTCCCGTGCCCTCCTGAATGCCGCAGGACCGAGGTGGCAGTATCCGGTGGGATTGTTGATTAGATAGTCCTGGTGAAACTCCTCGGCACTGTAGAAGTTCCTTAGCGGCAGGACCTCCACTTCGAGGGATTCCACCTTTTTGCCTGTCTTGAAGGAAAGGTTTCGAAGCACCGAATCGTACACGGAGCGGATGACCGGCAGAAAGGCCCTCTCGGTATCGGGGGTATAGTAAATGCCGGTACGGTACCTGGTCCCGAAATCCTCGCCCTGATGGTTCAGGGAGAGGGGGTCTATGGATGTGAAATAAAGCTGCAGGAGAAGTTCCAGGGGAAGCACCCCGTCATCGAAGGACACCTTCACGCACTCGCTGTACCCGGTAGTGTCGGTATAGACCTGCTTGTATGTGGGGTCAGGGGTGTCGCCGTTGGCGAAGCCCACGACAGTCTTGCTCACCCCCCGGATCTGCCTCAGGAAATGTTGTGCTCCCCAGAAGCAGCCCCCGGCAAGATAGATTGTCTGGATCATAGTGCAATCGGTTGCGGTATAGTATGTCGTCCCACCGTCAGGGGATGGCGTCAAATCCTCTCCTTCAGCCAATCCGCGATGTCTGAGCGGAACTGGGTGCCGATGGAACCGGCGAAGGAATGCCCGATGCCTGGATAGACCTTGAATGTACAGGACTTGAATGTCCCGGCAGCCTTCTCTGAGTATGAAATGGGGACCACGTCATCCATGTCGCCGTGGATGAGAAGCACGTCCCCGGGATACTTGGACATCTTCTTGTAGGGGTCGCTGCCATGAAGGTCCTGGAAGAAACGCTTCCCCAGGACATTGCCCAGTATCTCCGTGGAATCCGCGATTTTATTGTAGTCAGGATAGTACATCTTCGCCACGTCGGGCAGGTTGTAGGCAGGGGCAACGAGGACCATGCCCTTGATTTTCTTGGGATTGTCGCAGCCTTCCACTGAACTTACCAGAGCTCCGAGGCTATGGCCGATAAGGAAGACCTTGCTTTTGTCCACAGAAGGGTCCTCCAGCAGTCTCCCAAGGACCTCGTCAAGGTCTGAAACCTCGGTCTTGTAGCTCATCTTCAGGTAATCCCCGTCAGACCTGGAAGTCTTCGACCCGCCCCTGAAATCAAAAGCATAGGCCATGAACCCCAGGGAGGCGGCACTGCGGCAGATCCTGTCAGCCTCGTCCGCATTCTGTCCCATGCCGTGGGAGTAGACGAGAAGCGGCTTCGTCCCTGTCCCGTCCTGGGGAAGGTACACCGTCCCGTAAATCTTCTTCCCGTGGGAGAAGAAACTTCTTTCCTCTATGTGGACCTGGAGACCCCCGCTGGAACGGAAGGAGGTCCTGGTGTCGGTGACGGTGTCACCTAGGAAATGCTTGTATGCGAAGTAACCTCCTGTGCCGAGGATGGCAAGGAGCAGGATTGTAAGAAATGCTTTGTTTGCGCCTTTTTTCATAATACGGAAGGTTGAATCAAACTTACTGTCGGGGGATGGCGTCCCCCTCTGGGCTTTCGCCCTGAAAGGGACCATCTCAGTTCCTGCAAATATAACACTTTCTACGGTCTTCGGGGAGGGCGGGGGGATTGTTCTGGGGGTTTTTGCTATTTTTGCAGCGGGGGCCCCTTCCCGCCTCCCCCTTGCAAAACCACTCCGCCATGAAAGAGCCGCTATCACGTTGTATCAAAATTGTATCCCTGCTTGCACTTTGTGGTGCAATGCTTCTGTCGGCATCCTTCTGCAAGGCTCCTCGCAAGGCCCTCTACGACATGGCTTCCTTGGACAGCGGGGGAATGCTCTCCCTCATGTCCAGTTACAGCGCGCAAGCACCTGAGTTCCAGGTGTTGGAAAGTGAGCAAAGAGATGGCTACCGAGTATCCCTCATAGGATACAGGGGACCTTTCGGAGATGAAATCCATTCCTACCTGCTCGTCCCGGACGGACTCTCAGCCAGCCGTAAAGCCCCCTCCATCCTTCTTCTCCATGACCACGGGGCCCGCTTCGATATCGGAAAGGAAAAGGTGCTTCGACCTCTCCCCTCGGCCCCTGCAAATGTGAGACTCTCTTCCTCCCAGTGGGTTGAGGACAACTGTGACGGGGCGTACCTTGCAGATAGCCTGGCGAGGGGTGGCTACGTCGTTCTCGCTTCCGATGCCCTCTACTGGGGGGAAAGGTCCTCCTCCGCCGCTGCCAAATGGTCCAGGGTCCGCTTTCTTGGGGAGGAAGGGAACCTAAGGGACCTGAAGGATGAGGTCTACGAAGGGCAGAGGGCCGTGTATGACTCCCTGCTTACTAACGAGGGAAGATACTGGGCCGTCCAGACTTACATGGAGGATTGCCAGGGCGTGGAGCTCCTGTCGTCCCTGCCGTATGTCGACGGGGACAGGACAGGCGCCTTCGGGTGGTCCATGGGGGCCCACAGGTGCTGGATACTGGCTTCATTCTGCGGGAAGGTGAAAACGGGAGCCGCGCTGTGCTGGATGACCCTCAAGCGTACCTGTGCTTCTCCTCCGACGGCATCTGACCATTCAATGATGATCCCCCCTCTGAGGGACAGGTACGATTTCCCGGATATAGCAAGGTCCCTGTCCCCGAAGCCTTTCATGTTCCTGAGCGGGGACGCTGACAAACTCTTCCCCAGGGAGTCAACCGCCGAGGCTTTTTCCCTGATGCAGGAAATCTACCGGCAAAACGGGGCAGAGGGAAAACTGACGACTGAGTTCTTCGAGGGAGGGCATCACTGCGGACCCAGGGAGCAGGAAAGGATAATGCAGTATTTCAGGGAGAACCTGTAGGATCGAAGGACCTCCTGTACTTCCCCCTTCCAAGGAAACCTCCGGCCCCTGACCGGATGCACAGGAAAAGGGGAGTCCCCCGGAACAATCCGGAAGACTCCCCGTGGAATCAGTATGTTTGAAGTTTCGTGTCTTTCAGGGGGGATTACATCATCGGGGGCCTGCCGCCGCCGAATCCGCCGCCTCCCATGGGAGGGCCGCCCATTCCGCCGGGCCTGCCCATGCCGCCCCTCTGGCCGCCTCTCTGGCCGCGGTTGCCGCCGAAGTTGCCGAACCTCCAGGTCAGGGAGAGGATGACGTACCTGCCGAGGGTGTTGTTGCGCATCACGGTATGGACGTTGCCGTTATCGGTGGATGACATGTTCTTGGCCTGGTTCAGGAGGTCATACCCGCGAAGGGTGAGGGTCAGCTGGTTCTTGAAGAGGAGCTTGGAAATATAGGCGTTGAGGATGTACTCGGAATCCGGCCTCTGGCTCTCGGCATAGCCGTTGTACCAGTTGTAGTTCATTTCAGCCTGGGCGGTGAATCCATTCCCGAAATTCCAGTTCAGGGTTGAATTCACCTGGTTGTTGAACAGCATGTTGGGGTCCGTGGTCGCCGTGGAGTAGGATGCACGTGAGAAGTTGGTGCTGGCGCCTGCGGAGACCTCCAGGTTGTCGTTTCGGTAAGTGAGGCGAAGCCTGTCCGACCCGGTTATGTTCTGGAGGGTATTTTTGTTGAAGTCGGAAGTCTTGTCCATGTTCTCGTGCTCGGAGTTGAAGAGGTCATAGTCGAACTCCCCGTCTTTGTAGTACCTGGCGGTATTGAAGGAAGAGGTGCCGACGTATGAACTGGAGGTCGAGTAACCGAAAGACAGCTGGTTGGAAACCGAGAAGTTTGACTTCGCTATGGGGCTGTTCAGGAAGGCCCTCACGTTGATGGAGGCGGAGCTGTGACCGTTGACCGGCATGTTGTAGGTCACACCGTCACTGTCATGCCAGGTGGCGTTCACTGTGGGGTTCTGGTTGAGGGAACCGTTCGCGGAGAGGTTGAAGGAAGTGAAGGTCTGGCGGTTGGTGAAGCGGTACTCACCCCTCAGCGAGTGGCTGAAAGAAGGTTCCAGGGCGGGGTTACCGAAGGACACCCTCAGGGGGTTGGTGTTGTCCGGGACAGGCATCAACTGTGAGGTCGAGGGCTGGGAGGAACGGCCGTTGTAGAAGAAACGGAGATTGGAGTTCTCGCTTATTTCGTACTGGACCATGGCGCGGGGAGAGTAGTTCACCACGTCGCTGTGGTAAGTCTGCTCCCTGCCGGAGCGGACCGTGATGTTGTCGGTGGATGTTGGCATCACCGCCATACCGACCTGTGCCCTCAGGCCCTTGCCCTGGTAGAGCATGTTGGCCCCGGCAGTGTGGGTAATGTACCTGTTAGTGATCTCGTTGGAGTAGGTGGGGTTGAAAACGCCCGTTGTCATATCCCCGAAAAGATGGCTGTCGGCGGTGAAGATCCCGGTGCTTTCCGAATCGTAGGTCTTCTTGTCGGAGAAGGAATTGCTGTAGGAAATCTGATAGTTCCCCTCAACGTAGAAGTTGTTCCCCAGGGGTTCCGTGTAAGTTGCGTTACCGGAAAGGGAGGTGCTGTTCTGGTTCTGGACATACCTCTGGTTCACGATTTCCGGGACCACGGTGCCCCCTGCATAGTTGTTTGTCAGGGACTGGTTCAGTCCATCTTTGATGTCGCTCCTTGAAAGGGAGTAGTTCGCTCCCACGGTGAGGGTCCTTCCGGGGATGCCTAGCCTCTGGCGGAAGAGGAACCTTCCGGAGGTGGACAGGGAGTTGTTGCTCCCGCCTGAGAAGGAGAAGCCGTCGTTGGTCTTGGTCTGGGCGTTGCGCAGGGTCTCGAAGACGCTCTCCTCCGAGAAGGAACCGCCTCCGAAGTTGATCTGGGGCTCGAAGAGTATGGAAGTGTTATCGGAGAACTTGTGCTCCACCCTGGCCCCGAAACGGTGTCCGTAGGTCCCGGTCCTGCTTGTTCCCTTGGTGCTGTAGTCCAGGGTCATGTCATCGTAGTAGGTGGACTGCAGCCTCTCCTCCTGGATCAGGCGGTCGGTGCCGTTGTACACATAGTTCCCGCCTGCGTTCATCTTGTTGTCGAAGAGGTCCCAGGCGCCGTTGAGTCCGGCCATCCAGGAGGAGGTGATACCGTTTCCCGTGCCGAAGGGATTGGCCCCTCCGCCCATTCCGCCGCCACCGCCTCTCATTCCTCCCATCATGCCGCCCGCAAGGTCGGAGAAGGAACGGTTATTGGTGTTGTTGCCGTTCAGTATGAGGGATATCTGGGAATGGTCCGTGAAACGTCCGGAGAAGAGGGAACCCTGATAGCGCCAGCCTTCACTGGTCCAGGGGTGCTCGTCGCTGTAGTATCCGCTTTCGGGGATGTCATGTCCGCCACCTGCGGTAACGTTGCCGAAGAGTCCGTTCATCATGCCGGGACGCACGGAAAGGTCCAGGATCGTGGTCTCCTGACCGTCGTCGATGCCCGTGAACTCAGCCTGCTCGGACTTCTTGCGGACCACCTTCACCTTGTTTATCATCTTGGCGGGGAGGTTCTTGCTGGCAAGCTGCGGGTCGTCGAGGAAGAAAGTCTTCCCGTCGATGGTTATCTTGGTGATGCTCTCCCCGTTGTACTTGATGGAACCGTCCTCGGCAACCTCCATTCCGGGGAACTTCTTGAGGAGGTCCTCAAGCACGTCGTTGTCGGTGACCCTGAAAGAGGAAACGTTGTACTCGACGGTATCCTTCTTGATGACGATGGGGTTTCCCACGTCCGATACCTTGGCGGCATCGAGCATCTCGGAATCGGTGTCGAGCTTCAGAACGCCTAGATTGAGGTCGGCGTCCTTGACTTCAATTTCCTGGCTCAGGGTCTTGTATCCCATGAGCTCGGCCTTGAGGGTGTACTTCCCGGCGGGAACGCCGCTGAGGGTGACCTTTCCGTCCTTGTCGGTTATGGAATACTTGGTCGCGCTCTCAGAGGAGCCCTTGTGGATGGAGACCGTGGCGAAGGGTATGGCCTCGCCGGTGGCCGCCTCGGTAAGAGATAGGGTGATTTTACGGCTGCCCTGTGCGTATGACGAAACGGACAGAAGGAGGGAGACTATGACCAGTCCCATCCCGAGGAGCAGCGTCTTGAGGAAAACCTGGGTTCTTCCTGTCATGGTGAAAGATGTTGTTATGTGTAGCTGTACTGTGTGTTCCGAAAAAACATTGACTACCTTTTTGACACGGAGGTGGGCGGAAGGTTTAAGGGAGGTGGGGAGAAAAGTGCAGCAGTAGGTAAAAGAATGATTGTACACCCTTACTAAAGGCTCTGGCAGGGGAGGGCTCAAGGGAACAAAACTTGTAATTAATCGAAGAAGACAGTATTTTTGCAATGGCTATGGCCCAGGCTCAAAAGAAAAAGGTAGCTCCCCCGTACCGGGGACACGCCAGGATTTTTTTGTATACGCACTGAATTATGAAAGTATCTGACCTCATAAAAAGAAAGTTCAAGGAACTGGTCAACATCATGGACCAGGTGGATACCGTCGATGCCTCCGCAAGAATCAAGAGCGCCATATGGTTCCGGGGTCCCAACGTATGGATCCTCGCTTTCTCCATTATCATTGCCTCCGTCGGACTGAACGTCAACTCTACTGCGGTCGTTATCGGAGCCATGCTGATTTCCCCGCTGATGGGCCCGATCATCGGCCTGGGACTCGGTCTCGGGACCAATGACATGAAACTCCTGAAAGACGCAGGGGAGAACCTTCTGGTGATGGTGGTGATAAGCGTCTTCGTGTCCACGCTGTATTTCGTGGTGTCGCCACTGAACCTGGCGAACCCGACCGAGCTTCTCGCCAGGACGAGCCCCACCATCTACGATGTGCTCATCGCCCTCTTCGGTGGTCTCGCTGGAATCCTTGAGAATAGCAGGAAGGAACGGGGGACCGCACTGTCCGGGGTTGCCATCGCAACGGCCCTCATGCCTCCTCTGTGCACTGCGGGATACGGACTTTCCCACGGGCAGTGGCACTATTTCTTCGGGGCGATGTACCTGTTCCTCATAAACGGGGTGTTCATCATCCTCGCCACCTTCTTCATGGTCAAGTACCTCCATTTCGAGAAAGTCGAGCAGGACCAGGTCAGGACCAGGAGGGCCACGAGGATTATCTCCCTGCTTCTCGTCCTTTTCATAGTCCCGAGCGTGTTCAGCGCCATCGACCTTGTGCGGAGCAACAATTTCGACAGGAAGGTCTCTTCATTCGTGGCCGAGACCAAGTCCTTCGCCCGGGCCTACATTTATGACTACAAGACCTCGGACGACCACAAGAGCGTGGAACTGTACCTGACGGGAGACCCTCTTTCCGAAGAGGAGATGGAAAGGTTCATGCTGGTCGCCGCCGCTCACGGCATCAAGCCCGAGCAGATAGTGCTCAAGGAGCATTCCTTCGGGCTTTCCGAGGACAAGGAGCGCGAGGCCATGGTCAAGGGCATCTATGCCAGGGCCGACGAGGAGGTTGCAAGAAAGGATATGCGCATCCGTGAACTGGAGGGAGAGATCCTGGCCCTCCAGGAAAAACAGCTCCCTTACCGCCAGGTCGGTCGGGAGGTCAGGTTCAAGTACCCCATTGTCAAGGACCTTACCCTTTCCCGTGGGGCTTCCGTTTGGACAGACTCCCTCAGCGTGAACGAGTGCCTCAGCGTCCTTGTCCAGACTACTCGCCAGATGACCGCCGAGGAGATTACGGAACTCTCCGAATGGCTGAAAGTTAGGCTCAATGACACTACCGTAGTGGTCAAGAACCTGGTCCTGCCCCCCACAGAGGAAGAGCGGAAAGAAAAAGAGAAGGACTCCGGCCCCGTCTCTGCGGCCAATGGACAGTAAGAGTATGAACCCCAAGTTCCTGGCCTTCCCGCTGTTGTTTGTGGCTTCCGCCCTGTACGTCGGGTGGAGAATCTACCGCCTCCTTCCCTTCCCGGTCTGGGGAAAAGTACTGGGTGTGGTCCTATATGCCTCCCTTTTCACCACCATGTTCCTCACCTTCAGGCTTGATTCCCTTCCGATGTGGGCCTCGAGGCTCCTGTACATGCTCGGAAACACATGGATGGTTTTCTTCCTGTACCTGCTGCTTTCATTTGTGGCCCTCGACCTCCTGAGGCTTTGCAGGGTGATTCCGGGGAGCTGTCTTCGGGACTCGGTGGCACTCTCAGTCGGGCTTTATGTCTTTCTTACGGCCATTATGGTACTTGGCCATGTGCATTACCTTCACAAGTACCGCCAGGAGGTATCCCTCACCACCTCCAAGTCCCTCGGGGAGGGAGTGCGGGAGAGGACCTTCGTCCTCGTTTCGGACCTTCACCTCGGATACCATAACACCGAGAGGGACCTTCGCAAGTGGGTTTCGCTTATCAGCGCCGAGAAGCCTGACGCCCTTCTTGTCGCCGGGGACATAATAGACAGGAGCCCAAGGCCCGTTTTCGAGGAGGACATGGCCTCGGTCATGAGGCAGTTGTCCTGTCCCGTCTACGCCGTCCCCGGAAACCATGAGTACTACTGCGGGATGGAGGCTGCACTCTCTTTCATGAAAAGTGCCGGCATAACGGTTCTGCGTGACAGCGTGGCCTCGGTGTGCGGGATAACCGTGATAGGCAGGGACGACAGGGCAAATCCCCATAGGAAAGAACTCTCTTCGCTTATGCAGGAAGTCCCTGGAAAGGATTCCTCCTTCACCATTCTTCTTGACCATCAGCCCCAACATCTGGAACATTCCCAGGAAGCCGGAATCGATTTCCAGTTCTCCGGGCACACTCACCACGGGCAGATCTGGCCCGGCAACTGGGTCACCGACGCCATCTACGAGAATGCCTTCGGCCTATCCAGGAGGGGGAACACAACCTACTATGTCTCCTCCGGGCTCGGCATCTGGGGGGCCACCGTCAGGATCGGGACCCGTTCCGAGTACATAGTGCTGAAGGTCTCTTCCTCCGCCCAGTAGTCCGGCAAACCCTATCCGTCAACCACAGAAGTGCCGATGCCGAGGGTCATTTTCCATATCGATGTCAACAGCGCCTTTCTTTCATGGACTGCCGTGAAACTCCTCTCGGAGGGAGGGGAAAGGGATATCAGGACCGTCCCCTCGGTCGTATCGGGCGACCCCGACGACAGGAGAAGCATCATTGCGGCAGCATCGATCCCGGCCAAGAAAATGGGGATAAAGACCGCCATGCCGCTTTCATCAGCTTTGCGCACCTGTCCCTCGCTGGTTGTCGTGAAAGGGGACTGGGAGTGGTACAGCCGCTGCTCGGTGGCTTTCATATCCATATGCCGCACTTTCAGTCCTGTCCTGCAGCAGTTCTCCATAGATGAGTGCTTCCTGGACATGACGGGAAGGATTCCCGCCGGGAAAGACCCGGTGGAAGTTGCCTCGGCCCTCAAGGACAGGGTCAGGGACGAGCTCGGTTTCACGGTGAACGTGGGAGTGGGACCTTCCAAGCTCCTTGCCAAGATGGCCTCGGATTTCGAGAAGCCCGACAAGGTCCATACCCTCTGGGAGGAGGAAGTGCCCGAGAAAATGTGGCCCCTCAGGGTCAGGGACCTGCTTTGGGTCGGAAAGAAAACGGAGGAGAAACTCACCGCTTACGGCATCAACACCATAGGGCAGCTCTCAGCCCTTCCCGAAAGTGCCCTCAAGGGACTGTTCGGGGACAAGTTCGGCACCCAGCTTTACCTGAGCTCCCATGGGATCGATCCAAGTCCGGTCGAGACGCAGATCCCTCCCGCCAAGAGCTACTCTGCCGAAAGGACTTTCGTGCGTGACATTACCGACGCCCAGCAGCTCGACCGGGAGCTCTTCAAGATTGCCTGCACTGTGTGCCACCGCTTGAGGAAGGACTCCTGCAGGAGTCAATGCGTGAGCGTTTTCCTGAAGGAGAGCGACTTCTCCGTCATGCAGAAACAGATGACCCTCGACAGGAGCACGGACGTTACCGCCGTGGTCCTGGGAGCGTGCCGTAAACTCGTAGAGGAGCTCTGGGACACCAAGACGCCCCTTCGCCAGGCGGGGATATCGCTGAGCAAACTGTCCTACGGAGGGGAGTACCAGCTGTACCTTTTCGAGGACCCGAAAATGGAGTACTATCTCCAGTGGGACAGGGAGTATGACGAAAAGATGGCAAGAAGCGAGGACCCAAGGACGGTGATGCTCCAGGAAAAGAGGAGAAGCCCCGGTCCCGACGATGGGGAAGTGGGGAAATGAAAGAGGGCACCGCCCCTTCCGCAGAGGAAGGCGATGCCCTTTATAAGTTAAGGAGAAAGGCTACTGTTCCGGGCCCTTCTGAGGGGTGTCGGAAAGCAGTTCAGCCTTCGCTGCCTTGCCTTTCTTGGACAGGGAGGCAAGAATGAAGATGACAACGGCGGCGCCCAGCACCAGACCTCCGACCAGGGGATTGTAAATTATGATGCCCACGCCGGCAACGAGAAGTCCCCACACGAGGGCGAGAACGAAGGAGACGATGCTCACGCCCAGTCCCATGATGCTCGCGAGGAAGGGCAGAACCTTGAGCAGGGTCTTGAGGATATCGAAGATGTTACGGAATCCAAGGTACAGAAGCAGGAACCCAAGCAGCCTGAGGAGCCATCCTATGGCCTTGTTGCCCTGCTTTTCGGACTGGATCATATCCTCCATGGAGTGCGTTCCCTCGTAGAGCGTCTGCAAGCTGCCTTTCTTTGCCACGAAATCGGTGAAGGTATTGCCGCTTACCGAGGCCATGATTGATACGTTCCCTGCGGGTACCTGGGTGAAGGTGACTTTCACGTCACCGACGTCATCTGAGTTGGTCTTTGCATCCCCCTTGAAATATACCGTATTGCCAAGGACGGTGACATGGCTCAGGCTGTCGGTGGCCAGTAACGGGGGAAGCATTGCCTTGAGGGAGGCAAGGGTCCCTTCGGAAAGGTCCAGATTCAGGGGAACCTCGCCCGAGATCTGGCTCACTAGCTTGGAGGAGAGTTTGTACGCCCCGAAATCCACATTGGAAGCGGTTGATCTCTTGTCATCGATATTTACCAGGATGGAATTGGCATCCCTGTAGGAGGGGTCATGGAACTCCCGAGAATCGACGGGGTCGTCCACCCACTGAAGGTCATAATCATAGGTGGTGGTGACTTCCTCGCTACCTCCGATTTTGTCCTTTCTGGTGGTGGTGGAATTTTCCACCCACTGATAGTACTGGACGCGGCGGATGAGTTTCACCGCATTTGCCTCTACCCCGAACTGGGGATCATTCAGGACCTCGGTCGTGCTTGCCATACCCGTGGCATGGACAAGGCGTCCTTCCATTTCAGGATGGAGGATAGCGATATCCCCCAGCTCGACACATTCCTTCTGTGCCTGCTTGAGCATGTCGGCCCTGTGGGCGGTCCTCTTTTCATTCCAGAAGATGAGGACCGTGCCGAGAATGAGAAGGACGAAACCGAACCCTACGCCTCTCAAACTGTTGGAAAGGCGTGACCCGTAGGAATTTTTGGTTGTTACTGTATAGGCCATAATGATAGGTGTTTAAATAGTTTTTTCCTTTGTTGCGCTTCATTTCCCTCTTTTGGGGAAAGCGGTCTAAAAAACCTCTAAAGTGTTTCAAATTTAGTCATTTTATCTTTTTTATTCACCATATGACCTCCTTTTTTGAAAGGAACTTCTAAGTTATGGGGAAGGCAGGGAGGGACTGCGTTGGGGGAATGGACCCTCATTTGGGTCGGTTTTGCCTATTCTCTCGGCAAGAATTGCTAATTTAGCGGTCCGGGAGGTCCACCGCCCCCGTACCGCAAAGTAATAACTCTTCCAATTGCCATGAGAAGACAGACCTTATTGACCGCAGCCAATCTTTTACCCCTCATCCTATCGGCGCTTCTGTGCCTGGGAACCCTTCTTCCCGCATTCGCCGATGGAAAGAAAGTCATTCCCATCGAGACCGACAACACCCAGCTTGTCCTCCTTGTCGAGGAGAGCGGGTCCCTGATTACCGTTCACTACGGCCCCCGGGTGGAGGACCCGACGCAGTTCCTGGACTATTCGACCCACCGTGCCAATGAACACGGCTGCGGTCCGGTGACCTATCCGGCCATCGGAAGCCGCTACCTCATAGGGCAGGAAGCCCTTTCCGTCATCTATCCCGACGGGTACCGCAACACGGAGCTGAGGTACCTGAGCCATGAGGTGAGGAACCTGGGGGAAAGGGTGCTTACGAGGATCACCCTCTCCGATGAGCTTACCCACCTCCGTGTGGACCTCCTTTACGAGGCCTATCCCCACGAGGATGTGATACTGACCCACAGCGAGATTACGAACGGGGACAGAAAAGACGTCACCCTCATGAAATACGCCTCCTGCAGCATGCATGTGGAAGGGGAGCAGTTCCTCCTTTCCCATTTCCATGGCTCCTGGGCCGATGAGATGCAGCTGGAGAGGGAAGTGCTCGGGCACGGTATCGTGACCATCGAGTCCCGCCGGGGCACCCAGGCGACCCAGTGCAACAATCCTTCCTTCATGGTGAGCATCAATTCAGACCGCCTTACCGAGGAGTACGGGGAAGTGCTCGCAGGAGCCCTTTGCTGGAGCGCCAACTACCAGATAACTTTCGAGAGGGACGAGACGGGGCGCCTGAACATCATCTCTGGCATAAATCCCTTCAATAGCGAGTACAGGCTCTCCCCGGGAAAGACTTTCTTAACCCCCGACATGGTCTGGACACGTTCATCAAATGGAGCAGGCGGAGCGTCCCGCAATCTTCACGCCTGGGCCCGTAGGTGGGGAGTGTACGGAGGGGGAGAGGTCAACCCCACCCTCCTCAATAGCTGGGAAGGAGCCTACTTCTCCTTCACGACTCCCACCCTTCTGCGCATGATTGACGACGCTGCCGATATGGGCCTTGAGATGTTCGTCCTCGATGACGGATGGTTCGGGGTGGAGTATCCCAGGAACGGGGATGCCGCCGGTCTTGGCGACTGGGTCCTCAATACCAAGAAGATACCCGAGGGCATTGACTACGTGGCTTCCTACGCCCATGCCAAGGGCATGAAGTTCGGGATATGGATTGAGCCGGAGATGGTAAATCCCGACAGCCGCCTCGCCCATGAGCATCCCGACTGGGTCATACAGTCCCCGGGCAGGGAGATTCCCCAGTCGAGGAACCAGTGGGTCCTGGACCTCAGCAACCCCCAGGTGCAGGATTTCGTGTACGGGGTGTTCGACTCCGTCATGAAACTGTCCCCGCATATCGACTATGTCAAGTGGGACTGCAACAGAATCATGGCCTCTGTGGGGTCCAAGTACCTGGGAAAAGAGCAGAACCGCCTTTTCGTGGAATACGGACAGGGACTCTACTCCGTCCTCGCTCGCATCCGCAGGACCTATCCGGATGTCCTCATCCAGTGCTGCTCCTCGGGCGGCGGAAGGGTTGACTACGGAGCCCTCAGGTACTGCAACGAGATCTGGACCTCCGACAACACTGACGCCCTGTGCCGTTCATATATCCAGTACAGCACCTCGCTCATCTATCCTGCCTGTGTGATGGCAAGCCACGTAAGCGCCGTCCCCAACCACCAGAGCGGGAACGTCACCCCGCTTAAGTTCCGCTTCGATATGGCCTGCAGCGGCAGGCTGGGAATGGAACTCCAGCCAAGGAACCTCACCGCAGCCGAGAAAGAGTATGCCAAGAGGGCCATTTCCGAGTACAAGACTTACCGCGACCTTGTTTTCAAGGGAGACCTCTACCGTCTCGCATCCCCTTATGACGGAGACCATTACGCCCTTATGTACGTGTCCTCTGACAAGAGCAGGGCGGTGGTGTTCGTTTACTGCCTGAAGTACGAGAACAGGGAAACGGGCGGGATCACACTTCCCCTTACCGGACTGGACCCCAAGGGGCGCTACAGCGTCAAGGAACTCGGTGTGGACCGCTCCTGCTGGTGGGGGGATGGCAAGACATTCCAGGGCGACTTCCTCCAGGGAGGGGGCTTCAATCCCCGGGTAAGGACCCAGTTCGCAAGTGCGGTGTTCTATCTGGAGGCCAGGTAGGGGATGTCGCCCCTGCGCTCTCATGAAATGAAGTATCGCCTCCCCGCTCACCGGGCCGCTTCAGCTACGGGAAAAGGAGCGGGGCTTTTCTCTCACATAAACAGGAAAAGACTCCACGGACAATGGAAATCCCCTTTTTGCATGAATTCCCCGACAGGGAGCATCTGAGGAAGTGGCTTCAGGAGAATCACTCCACCAGCACCGAATGCTGGGTGTCCTCCTATGTGAAAAATAGACGGGAGGGAGCCCTGGCGTATTCGGACATAGTGGAGGAGGCTCTTTGCTTCGGATGGATAGATTCCACGAAAAAGAAGACCCCTGACGGGAAACTCGCCCAGAGGATTTCCCCGAGGCGGCCCCGCAGCCACTGGACGGAGCGCAACAGGGAACTTTGCCGGGACCTTCAGAGGAGGGGACTTCTTACTGAGGACGGGCTGAGGGCCTTGGGAAGTGGGGAAGAGTGCAGCGCTTGACAGGAAAATAACTGTGGCCCCCCGCCCTCGACTGTCCTGTGGCATCCTGACCGTGTGGGGGCGTCCCGGTTGGGGCTGCGCGCGGAAGACCGCTCGAGCCTTACTGGGGTGTCTTGTAAGGCCCACTTCAGGCTTTTTTCTGTGGAAGTGACGTTTGATAATCATGTTCAGGAAAATAATGCTATTTTTGCAACAAGATTGTATATCCAACTATGAAAATCGCATAATTATGAATCAGTATCAGCAGATTGATCTGGAAAATTATTTCCAGAGCGGAGAGGGTGGACAGGCTCTCACCTATACACGCAAGGACGGCAGTTCCATGGCCAAGCTCTTTCTCAAGAGCATCGGCACCGAGACGGCAGAGCGGGAGTTCCATATTTCCGAGGCTGTCTATAAGGCTGGGATTCCTTCACCGAGGCCCATCCGGCTAGTCACCGACGGGGAACGTTTCGGGGGCGAGTACGAGGTCATCGTCGGAAAACGGTCCTACACGCGCATCATTTCCGAGGAACCCGAACAGTTGGAACCCCTGACCCTCAAATTCGCCCAGTTGGGCAAACAACTGCACTCTACCCCTGCCGATACCACCGTCTTCCCTGACATGAAGGAAGTTATCCGTCCATGGATAGAGAAGTCGGAGTGCATCTCCGAGCCGCTGCGCGCACGTCTCCTGGATGCCCTTGACAGCATTCCTTCCTCCAAGACCTGCCTGCACGGGGATTTCCATATCGGCAATATCATCACCGACGGGAAGAAGGATTACTGGATAGACCTCGGGGACTTTGCCTGGGGCGTCCCGGAGTGGGACCTTTCGATGAATTTTTACCTGTCCCATTACATGTCGCCCGAGTATATGGACAACCTTTTCCACCTGGATCCCGTCACCTTCCGCCGTCACTGGGACCTTTTGGTCGTAGACTATTTCGGTTTCCAGTCCCAGGAAGAGAAGCGTGCCTATGAGAAGAGCCTCCTGAAGTATACAGCCCTGAAGCTTTATTTCAACTTCTCGAAGCGTTACAACGGGAAAGGACAGCCATCCGAGAAGCTGGAGGGCCTTGCCGGTGCCTTCCTCAGCGGCATCGCCCCCGGGATGGATCTGTAAGTCGTCTCTCTTTTACATGGGCGGTCACTCCTATCGGCCGGAGGGGGAGTGCCTCACCCGGAGGATTATTGCCATAGGAAACAGATAATCAGTTGCCTCGAAAAAAGAAAACAATTATGAGAACTAGGAAACTTTGGGCTCTAGCCGCCACCATAGCCTTATGCGGCACCCCAGTTGTCGTAACATCCTGTCGTAATGCGAATACCGGCAGCGACGAAAGTGCTTCGCAGGTGGTATCCACCGAACTTATCCGAACCGCCGAGAGCTGGGATGGAGTGGACCTTCCCGACTATCTGGAGGGACGCCCCGAGCTTGTTGCCGTGAAATACGAGTTCCCGGCAGGACAGAAGCTTGGATGGCACCACCATCCCGTGATGAACTATGGAATTCTGGTGCAAGGCGAACTGACCATCATCGGACAGGACGGCAAGGAGAAGACGGTCCATGAGGGAGAGGCCGTCGTGGAGATGGTGAATACCATCCACCACGGCGAGAACCGGGGCACCAAGCCTGTCATTCTCTACATGTTCTACCTCTCGCAGGAGGGCCTGCCACTGGCCGTGCAGCATCCTGAAATCCCCCTGGAATAACGGTCCCGGATATCCATTTCGCCTAACAATCTGCCCTCCGGCCTATAAGCAGCGGACTTCCCATTGCATTATAGGCCGGCCTCTTTTTTTATTCTTACGGTTGGGTTACCAATTTCCCAATTGGTACCACCCATATCCTTTGCTGGAAAGTGGGGGGATGAGGGCTCGGTAGATTGGGGCCTGAAGGGGTGCGCAATACAGAAAAAAGCTTGTAAATCATTGAAAAATCAATCAATTACAAGCTTTTTGTCTGGATGACTGGACTTGAACCAGCGACCTCCTGGTCCCTAACCAGGTGCGCTACCAACTGCGCCACATCCAGAGTTGAACCCCATATTTTTGTTTTGGGACTGCAAATATAGACATTTTATTTGAAACCAAACGAAAAAATCTAAAAAATTTGAAGTACGGCCTCGACATTGCAGCAACTGCCATATCGAAGAGAGGTTCTTGAATTCGAATATAGTTCTTACATTTGCCTTTGGAAGCATTATGATGACACCATGACCGAAAAAGAGAAAAGGGATAGAGGACTGTATTACAATGCGGGCTCTGACCCGGAGTTGATGGCCGATGTGACCCGGCCCATCACGGAGGGTAACAGTATTCAGTAGAAAAACGCTTTCCCACAGACAAGTAATCGAGATTTACATGTCTTCGAGGGCAACTGTGAAAAACTATTTCGTTATTACTTCATGAAACGGTTCTGCAAGCTTATTTCAGATTACATGGGGGTGTTGGTACTGCTATCGGCACTCTTCGCCCTCCTGTTCCCCGATACACTAAGCCATCTCAGGCCCACTCTCATCAATCCTCTTCTTGGCATCATAATGTTCGGCATGGGCCTGACACTGAGGCCCGAGGATTTCAAGGTAGTGTTCAGCCGTCCGAAAGATGTGCTCATAGGATGTCTGGCCCAGTTCACGATAATGCCGCTCCTGGCATTTATGCTGGTACGGGTATTCAGATTGGAGGAAGCACTTGCCATCGGGGTGATCCTAGTGGGATGCTGCCCTGGAGGAACGGCTTCAAACGTCATCACTTACCTGGCGAAGGGAGACCTTGCACTTTCGGTAGGGATGACGGCTGTATCGACATTGCTCTCCCCGGTACTTACACCACTGCTCGTATGGCTGTTTGCCGGAAAGAGTGTGGATGTCAATGTCGTAGGCATGCTGCTAAGCATCCTGTGGGTGGTCATTCTTCCTATCTTACTCGGATTTCTGGCGAAAAGGTTCTTTCCCAAGACAACTCAAAGTGCGTCAGATTATCTGCCTGCCTTCTCTTCGCTTGCCATATGCATAATCGTCCTCATTGTCATTGCCGCCAATGCACACAAGTTGCTTGCGGGTGGATGGATTGTAATGCTGGTAGTGATGCTCCATAACGTCTGCGGCCTTGCAGCAGGATATCTGATAGGTTTGCTGCTGCACCTCTCACCTGCAAAGCGACGTGCCATCAGCATCGAGGTGGGTATGCAAAACAGCGGTCTGGCTTCCTCCCTGGCCAACTTGCACTTCGCGACATATCCCCTCGCGACCATACCGGGAGCGTTGTTCAGTGTATGGCACAACATAAGCGGTGCCATCGTTGCGAGACTGTACGCAAAATCCAAGGAGTAAGTCATTGCTGGAAAGGAAAATGATTGGCCCTATCCATGACAAATGCCCCCGGACATCAAATCCGGGGGCACTGCTGTTTATAGTGGGCCTCGTCAAGTTTCACGACAGACCTCGCCCCTTAGACAAGAGGGCCAAATAGGATAATAGAACTATTGCGAGGCCGTGCAGTTACGTTTTGTGGCCTTCACCAAGTCCTGGATATTGATTAAGGGAAGAGGGCTGTGTTCTAGCACTGTGCCAGCAAAACGCGCATACATCAGGCCCCGAAGTGTCCCACACGCAGGATTGAGCATGTTCAGCATCATATGATCTCGAACGTTGAGTTTGTTCTGGGACTCCTTGGTCACGAACTCGTTGATGTTTTCCACGGTATAGGTCAACAGAACCAAGTATTCCTTGTCGCAGAAAGCAGCTTAACATCCCGCATCAGCCAAGTAATGAAGGCTCTTGTCCAGCGATTGCTCTTCATGAACCTCTCCGGGATTTCGACTCCGTTGGTGTGGAGAATATGGAGGACACGGTTTTTGTATCGTCCCAGTTCGGTCTTTATGGCATTTCTGGAACGTAGGAGGCTGCGATCGTCCAGTGCTTCGCGAGGCATAATGTAAATGCCTTTGATATCACCATTCCGAAGGCTCTTGGCAAGCTTCTTGGAATCTATGTGATCCGTCTTCATGACCTGCTCGTATTGCGTCGTTGGGACATCAGAAGCATTCGCTATGTAACATTTTATGCCTTCCGCTTCGAGGGCATAATATGTGGAGAAGCCAGTGAAGCCTGACTCGTATACAGCGATATGCTCCCTTTAGGGTATCGCTTGTCTAGATGTAATCTAAGTTCATAGGCACTGGGATTCTGGGAATAGGTCTCCTTGCAACCAGTTTCGGTAAGTATTGTTACTTCCCACGACTTCAAGTGGACATCAATTCCTATAAAAATTGATTGTGTTTCTTTGCATCATGTTTGTGTCATATTGATGCTCTTTAATATTTCCTTCTTTCTTTAAAGTTAGCATTAATATGACACTTTCCCATATTAGACCGCTAAATTAGCGGCAAACGGGGGGCGTCCTCCTACTTCGGCTCATACATAGTAACTATTTGTATTTGAATGTCCTCTTGGCCGGGCCGTTGAAGGAATCGTAGCGAAGGGTGAGCGTCTTGTATCCTTTCTCATCCTTCGAGCTTTCGTTGAGCCCTGCAAGGGAAAATGCGATGGTCCCGGTGCTCACTGTCCCGGAAGTGTCCCCGTTGGCATTGTGCACCAACCTGACTTCGCCGGGCTGGGAGGTGGGAATCAAATCTATAGAGTGGATCCTTTCCCAGCCGAATGTGGTGCAGAAGTTAATTGTCAGGAAGCCGTCTTCTACCACGGTGTCCCATCTGTCGAGGACATCGATGGGATCGGAATGGATGGGGTCCCCGTTCTCATCCAGCAGGGACTCCACATTCATGCGCATTACCTTAGTCACGATGCTGTCCAGTTGGTGGACAAACACATCGAACTCTCCGCCTTCCGTGAAATCCTGCAAGTTCCCTCTGGTGGGAGTCACCGCGCCGTATGCCCTGACTATCTTATCCTTGAAAGGGGATGAGGAGAGGTTGGTGGGGTAAAGGGTAGTTGAGTCATTGAGCACCAACCGAAAGGGGGCATCGCCGATGGCCGGCCTCACGGTCACGAGGACATTGTACCCCATTATGACGTTGTCACCGAATTGATCGGACATCTCCTTCATGCATGAAGTGGCCTCCGGAAGCAGAAGTGACAGGGAGAGGACGAGCGGGAGGAGCGTCCGGGCGGTGCGGGATATGTTGTTTTGTTCAGTCATTATTGTATGCAGGGAAGTATGATTTCCCAAAGTTTTCACAATAATAATGTTTATTGGGCGAATTCCTTGCATGCGGGGAATGATTTTTTTTCAAATTTCTTTTCCGCTTGCTTCCCCGTAAACAACAAAGCACGCTTTATTCAACATCCTTTGCTCCAAAACTTTGTCCAAGATGAGTCAAGTCAGATAAAATGTGGTTAAATTTGCCCTGTAACCAAACACCAACTGCTATGACTCGGACATTTAGATTATCTGCACTAGTCACCATACTGGTTCTGTTCACATCTCTTCTCGCCCATTCCCAGGGCGCCCCCGACTGGAAGTTGCTCGGACAGGCCCCCACATACGAGCCTCTCTCCTCTTCCATAGGTGTGCAGCTGAAGGACGACCGGAGCCTCAACGTTCCCATTTTCACACCCAAGGACAGGGAGACCTTCGGGGTCCTTGTCATCTGGAACGAGGGAAAGGATCTTTTCGGGGAGAGCCTTTCCGTCGTGGCGAAGGAGTATGCCAAAAGAGGATTGGGCGTTGCCCTGGCCCCTGCCGCACCCAATGAGGGCGAGAGGGGAGGCTCATTCAATGACATAAGGGCTGTCATCTCCTCCATCAGGGACAATTACCCCGTCAGCGGGATTGTCCTATGCTCCCGTGGCGCTCTGACCCCCGTTGTCCTTTCCAACGTGAGTTCCCTTCCCGAGGCCGTCAAGGGTCTGTATGTCCTTGACGGAGGAAGCAAGGAGCCCGTACAGGGGATAGACATTCCCGTAACGATGGCGGTGTCGCAGAATTCAGGGACGGTGAGCGAGTCGCTTACCGCTTTCGGCAGCATCCCTTCTTCACTGCTTTCCACATCGAGACTATTCGTGGGGCCCTGGAATGAGGATTTCACAGCGGAAGTAAACGAGATCAATCCCGCTCCCATGCCTCTGTTCACCCCCGCCCTTGACCTTTACCAGTGGTCATTCCTCCTCCTGGAGGGCAAGTCCACCATGAAAGGAGGACAGAGGGTCTGGGTGAACGGGATGAACTCCTCCCTTGCCTTGGACGAGTGGCCGTACAAGGCCAACACCGACTCCCTCAAGTTCTTCCTCACTCCCGCAGGCATCGACGACAGTTGTCACGGCCTGGAGCTGAAAGTCGGCACGAAGAAGGAATATGCCATCTCCATTGACCCCCAGTCACCCGTCACCTCGGTGGGCGGGGAGCATCCCCTCGTGGGGTCCTCCCGCGGAATCCTCCCTCAGCCTGCAACGGGCACCCGCCTGGGCGTGCTTTCCTTCGTGTCGGGAAAGCTCGGGGATGATTTCATAATGTCGGGAAGCATCTCGGTTAAACTTTTCCTCACTCCCTCCGCCAGCCCCATGACGGTTTGCGTCAAGGTGTCCGAGGTCCTTGAAAACGGCAATACCTATAATGTAAGGAGCGCCATGGCCCCTGTGACCGACAAGGGGGAAGTCAAGCTCACGACCGAGCCCATCATCTGGAAGTTCCGCAAGGGGAGCATGGTGAGAGTCGATGTCAGCGGGACGGACTATCCCCGCTACGACCTTCCCAAGGAAAAGGGCATGCTCACGCTCTCCATCGGCAAGAAGACCCCTTCCAGCATAAGCCTGCCTGATATCTATCAGACCGTGGCCAATTTGCGCCTCAGCCCCGAGGCGCAGGAGGAAATGGTGAACATAGGCTTCCAGGAGATAACCAAGAGCCGCCTTACCTACTCCGTGTCCTCGGTCAAGATGACCAGGGAGGAGGCCCAGGTCTACTCCAGCATGTACGACTACCTGCGAGGCAAAGTCGCCGGGGTTATGGTGGAGGGCAAGAAAATCACCATCCGCGGCGTCAATTCCATAAACTCGTCGACCGATCCCCTCATCCTCCTGGACGGCATGGTAATCGAGGACCTCGATACCGTAAATCCGCATGACGTCAAGTCAGTGGACGTGCTCAAGGACGCAGGCTCCGCAGCCATCTACGGGAGCAGGGGAGCCAACGGGGTCATCCTCATAACGACGAAAAGCGGTGCCGACCGGGATTAGGATATAATTCACTCAGCACCAGCGGATCCCACGATGAAAGAAAGCGAGCACCGCCCAATGAAAGGTGGAGGAATACTGCGCCGGGGGAGGACCATCGCCGCGATGTTCCTTTCCCTTGTGGTGTGCCTTGTCTCCTGCACACCATCCACCTACTATGTCGCCCCCAATTTCAAGACGCAGGACGGGGTGGCCATACCCCGTGAGGGAGCCTCCTACGATATATTGTTCACTTTTCTCCCCGATGAGAATGCCATACCCTCTCCCTTCAAGTACAGGATGGCACTGGGCTCCGAGCCCGGCGAGGAAATGACCTGGGACGGGGGAGTGGGGAGGATGCTCTCTTTCACGGTCCCCGAGAACACCACCCCGGAGGAGAGGACCGTAAGGGTGGAGGTATCCGTGGGCGACGGCCAGGGAAACTACGGCAAGTGGAACACCATTTTCTCCGGGACCCAGCAGGGGCGCGCCCACGCAGACATTCCCTCCATTTCCGCACTCGATGCCTTGAGTGACATGAAGGTGGGATGGAACCTGGGGAACACCTTGGATGCCAGCGGGGAATGGATAGGCCTATACACCGAAGGAAAGCCCTCCGACTACGAGACCGCCTGGGGCCAGGCCGTTACCACCAGGGCCCTTATCCATGCCTTCGCCGAGGCGGGGTTCGGGGTCATACGCGTTCCCGTGACATGGGCCGAGCACCTCTCCTCCGACGGCAAGGTCGAAGAGGCGTGGATGGCGAGGGTCAGGGAAGTGGTGGACTATGTGATGGACGAGGGACTTTACTGCATCCTCAATGTCCATCATGACACCGGGACCGAAGGATGGCTCAGGGCCGACATGGACAACTACCAGGCCATTGCCACCAAGTTCTCCGCCCTCTGGACACAGATTGCCGAGGAGTTCAGGGACTATCCCCACCGCTTGCTTTTCGAGGGTTTCAATGAGATCCTGGACGAGAAAGGTACCTGGAACGCCCCTTCCACGGGAGAGAGGGGCTACGAAGCCGTAAACAGGCTCAACCAGGTCTTCGTGAGCACGGTCCGCTCCACGGGCGGGAACAACTCCGACAGGAACCTCGTCCTGTGCACCTATGCGGCCGCCTATGGCAAGGAAGTGATATCGGCTTTCGCGGTTCCGGAGGACACCGCCCAGGGCCACCTCATCGCGGAGGTGCATTCATACGCCCCCTTCGAGTTCGCCTTCGACCTGAGCCAGGACACAGGCTGGTGGGCGGGCAAGGACAAGAAAGTGTTCGACTCCGCCGCCAGGGCCACCGTGGTCGGGGACGTCAACTCCATCGGCTCCGCTTTCAAGGAGAAAGGCATTCCCGTGATAATAGGGGAGTACGGGGCCGCAAACAAGAACAACATCGACGAGCGATGCCTCCAGGCTGACTGTTACGTAAGGACGGGAGCCGCAAACTCCATAGTCTGCATCCACTGGATGGGACTTGTGGACGGGAAGGACAGGGCCCCGGACGAGGCAGGGAAAATCAACTGGACCGAGCCTAAACTTCGCGATGCCATAATAAGTGCTGCCAGGGAGACCTGGAAGTAACGCTCCTCCCAGGGCAGGACACGACTAGACGACAATCAATTACACACAAGCGACAATAATTATTTTCATCACATGACAATTTCTTGGGATATCCTTCTTAGGCTCCTCGTCGGAGGATTGATGGGCGCCCTCATCGGTGCCGAAAGGGAACTCAGGGCAAAGGAGGCCGGAATACGAACACACCTCCTCGTGGCCCTCGGCAGCACCCTCTTCATGATCATATCGCTATACGCATTCACCGGCAGTGACCATTTCGATGCCTCCAGGGTGGCTGCACAGGTGGTCTCCGGAATCGGTTTCATAGGTGCGGGAACCATCATTTTCCAGAAAAACGTCATAAGGGGACTCACTACCGCCGCGGGAATGTGGGTCACCGCAGCCATCGGCCTTGCCTGCGGGGCCGGGATGTACGTCGAGGCCACGGCCACGGTAATCCTGTCCATCCTCTGCCTTGAGGTAGTGCATTTCATAAACCTGAAATACGGTCACCGCAAAGTGTCAATGTCCTTCAGGACTCTCTCCACCGCCCATGTCCAGAAGGTCCTGGATGCCCTTACCAGGGAGAAGCTCTCCATAAGCGACTACTCCATGACCAACCTTCCGGAGCCCGAGACAGGATACAGGGCCGAGATCAAGGTCACCGTCAGAAGCGACCAGTACATAAAGACAGTCATGGACATACTCGGCTCCATTGACGGGGTTACCATCGAGACCTTGGAATAGAATTTGCTTTTTTTGTGATTAAGGACTACTTTTGATTAGGATTTCATAATCGCCGCCCCCGGCGAGGGGGTCCCAAAAGATCCAAGGCACACACACAAGCAAAAGACAATCATAGCATTACAGATGGCACTATTCAACGATGACGGCAGCATAGATGTCGAAAAAATCATCCGTTCCAAGTTTCCCAA
>CAJOLJ010000007.1 GCA_905235445.1 uncultured Bacteroidales bacterium | reverse complement strand
GGCCCAGCACAATGGCCAGCTGAGGAGTTGGCTTACCGAAAGGAAAGTGAGTCTAAAATTGGCGGCCTAAAATATGCTCAAATCAAACCGTACAGCTCGCACGATTCGGATTATTCGAAAGTACAGGGAAAGGCAAGAAGTTGGTATATGAGCGTACGGGCAAGTCGGGCATGCCCGAGGTCGTTTGGATGGAGACGGTCAGTTTCGGCATCCTTGAAGTATATGGTCTGTGGTTCCGACAAGGGGAACAAGCCGGAAGATGAATTCCAGTCAATCACAGGAACTGCCAAGATGTTGCCGGCTTGCTTGACAGACTCCACGTAAGCATCGAGATACTCACCGCAGGGATTGGTATAGTCTTCCGGAGGTTGCCAGTTGAATTCCGCGGCATAGAAGCCGGCGCAGTGCAGTGGAGTGAGAAGCACGATCTGCTTAGTCGGATAGCGCTTCTTCAGGTCCTCCATGGCTATGTTGATCCGTCCCCGGTACGTGTCCGCATCCATTGACGGGTAGCGTCGCATGCGGTCGACAGGATGCTTTCGTTCCATGATACCGGCCACGACTTTCTCGTGACGCTCGGTAAACCATTGGCCTATGGGGACTCCGGCGAAATAGTCGTTCGTCCCGATGAAGACCAGTATGGCATCCACGTCATCTCCATGCTCTGCCTGGAGCGTCTCTGCCTGATTCGGGATATCGTTCCACTGTCTGCCGCTGACTCCATAGACATAAGGCGTAATCCCCAGCCACTGCTCCAGGAAACCCCAGTACTTCACCTTCGATCCGTCGTTGGTAGGATCGGTGATGGAATCGCCGAGAAAGGCGACCTTCTTTCCTGCCCACGGATGGGAGAAAGTCTGCTGTGCAGACCCTGAGACTGCCAGAACCGCGGCCAGTATGATGAGGAGTACTCTTTTCATCTGCATCAATGCCAGTTATCGGAGAATCGGCTGGTCGTATTGGGCGAAGAATTCGTCACGGGCACGGTTCCAGCCGGGTTCCCGCTCGACATGGTGCCCGCTCAGCGGGAAACAGATCCATGTCTTGTCGGTATCGGCCGGGATATTGTTGTAGCCTGCGAAATTGGTGTGCGGCGGACAAGTGTCATCCTGCAGGCCGAAGCCCATCAGCACGGGACAGTGGATCCGATCCGTGAAATTCTTGACATCGACATAGGAAAGAGTACGGTACAACGCCTCATCCGGGATACCGAGCCGTTTGGCGGCCCCGAGAATCTCGTTTCCGGGCCAAAGTGCCACCTGGAAGTAGTCCGGGTAATCACTGAGGAAAGGGACGAATGTCGCAATCGCCTGGACGCGCTTGTCCAGGGCGGCGGCGACAAGCGTGAATGCTCCGCCTTGGCTGCCGCCTTCGGCAAAGATCCGGGAGAGGTCGGCTTTCGGGCGTGAACAGGCCAGATCGATTCCGCGAACGACATCCAGGAAGGCTCCGTGATAATAATAGGTTTCCGGACTCTCCAGTCCCCTGGTCGTGAAGTTTGCCGGTTCCGAAAGGTCCCGGTTGAAGCCCTGCCTACGCGTGCAAAGCCACACCTTGATGGTTTCGGGATTGTCGGAAGGATCTTCGTACCAGGGGTCGCAGTTATAGCCGAGATAGTTGACATACACCGGGAACTTTCCGTCCTTGACGGGTTCCATCAGCAGGGCTGAGATAGGCTCCCCTCCCCACGACATCATATCCACGCGGTATGCCTTGCGAATATCGTTGGAATGCTCAGGAAGTTCCGTCAGCTTATACTGGGGATCCACCGCCGCCAACTCTTGCAGGCTGCGTTTCCAGAACGCATCGAAATCGTCCGCCTTGTCAGGTGCCGAGACCACTTTTTCGGGGTCGCCGATACCGATCACGAAACGCTTGAGAGGGTTCTTGCCCAGTGTCGCATCCACCAGGTAGAACCCGTCAGGAAGGTCGAAGGTGAACGGTACGACCCCTTCCCTGGATACCGTCCTTTTCCATTCCCCGACACTCTCACCCTTGTCCGTGGCTATCTTGACGGACAGTTCCACCTCTTCCCGCCCGACATCCTTCACTTCAAAGCGAAGGGGCTTGTCCTTTCCAAGGATCCAGTCATTCTCGACCAGCGGCGTGGCATAGGGGTCGGCAAGTGCGGCAGCTTTGTTGGGGAGCCGCCCGGCCAATGTCGTTTCGGGGACATTGAAACCGCTTAAAGCAATGCATGGCTTGCCCTCACAATCCTCCCTGCGAACTTTCACGGAGATGGTCCGGGATTCACCGGGCATCAAGAAGAAATAGTTGTCCGAGTAAAAGATCGGAAGTACGAGGTCGCCTGTCGCTGAATCTACGGCCTTGAGGCGGAGCATCATCGCCGGAACCTTGTCGTCATTGGTCAGGGACACGGTAAATTCGTATCCTTCATCCGTAGCCTTGCGGGAGACCTTGGCCTTCGGAGAGGTCTTGGCGACGCTTCTTAGCGCCAGGAGATTGCCTTCCTCACGGCCACGCCAATAGAAGTTTTCCGAGAGCAGGGCGCCGTCGGATGCGCTGAGGCGCAATTTGATGAAATAGACATCCGAGAGGTTTTCCGGGAATTCCAGCGGGAAGAGTGCAACAGTCCGGTCCTCCTGGATGTCGAAGGTGGCCTCCCTCTTCCATACGACCTCACCGTCCAGGTTCAGGAGCTGTGCGGAAGCCTTTACACCCTTCCTGTCGAAAGCGTGGTAGTTCACCACCTCGATGTCCTCGCGGATGGGGTTCCACTGGATATGGATCGGCTCGCAGGCTTTCTTGCTGCCGAAGTATGCCCCGGTCGGTTCAAAGTAGTAGTCGTAGGTCTGCCAGACCATGGAGGGCCAGGCGGGATGGCTCATCCAGAGGATCATCCCGCGGCGATGCTCGCTGCGTCCCTCGAAGATGGCACGGTATCCGTCGTAGTTGACCCACTGGGCCAGTTCACTGAACTGCTTGGCACTCTGTGGTTCACCGAAAGCCCTTGCGATGATCTGGTTGAAGCTTTCCGCCGCCTGCGCCGAGGAGGCGCCGGGCACACCGCCGAGCGTGTAGTCATGCAGGCCATACATCGCATTGGGATGGGCAAGTGTGTTGACCGGTTCAATGTGGTCTTCACCGAAGGCCCGCACAAGGTTCTCGAAGTTCATCACATTGGGCATGCCCCTCTCGCTGTGCATCTTGTCATGCCCATGGAGGTTGAAGTAGTCTTTGACGGGAAGCGCCCGGTAAGGGCCGCCGCCGCTGACAAGCCCGGCCGAGGAATGCGGGATGTAATACAAGCCGGGATGCTCGCGCCCTACCATTTCAGAGAGGTAGTCGTTGATTTGTGCCGGTGGATTACCTTCGTTGCGTCCCACATAGATGCCGATGGAAGGATGGTTGCGCACTCTTCGCACATACTCCGTAGCGATCTCATTGAACATATCCGGATCGTAAGGATTCGGACCGTCAACGGGGTTGGCGAGCCAGAAGTCCTGCCATACCATCACCCCGTGACGGTCGCAGGCCTCGTAGAATTCCTTGTCGCCTGTCATGCCGACCCAGTTGCGGATCATCGTGAAATGCATGTCTGCGTGGTAGCCTACTGCGATATCGTACTCGCGGCCCCGATAGTTGAGAAGATGCTCGGGGAAGCCCCAGTTGCCTCCGAAGCCTATGAAACGGCGTCCATTGACATAGAGGCTGAGCCTGCTGCCGGTGTATCCTCGGCTCTGTCCCCCATGCGGGAGATACTCATCCACGGAGAAATCCATCTGACGGACGCCTGTCTTGAAGGTGACCTCGTCGGAAGTCACGCCGTCCGATACGAAGGAGAAAGCTACGTCATAGAGGTTCTGCCCTCCGTATCCTGCCGGCCACCAGAGTTTGGGATTCTCCAAATGCAAGGCCGGGACCTCGGCGGGGGTGATCTTGACAAGTCGCTCTTCGCCCGGGGCAAGGCTCTGTTCCAGGGCGAAGGTCACCTCGCCGAAAGAGCCCTTGAGCGAGCCTGTGAGGGGTTTGTCGCCGTGGTTTACCAGTGTCACTTCGGCAAGGACATCGGCGAAAGTGGTGTCAGGAAGCGGAAGGAGGGTCCTGACAAACGGGTCCACGATGCTCACCGCACCCTTGTAGCAAAGATACACATCATCCCAGATGCCGATCCCGCGACCGCGGACGGTCGGGATCCAGTCCCAGCCGATGGTCGCATGCATGGTGGGATTGTCTGCTCCGACGTATCCGCCGTTCTGGTCAGTGCTGTAGGCCGTCTGCTCCTTGACCGCCCCGTAATGCTCGTTTTCGTGGATGAGCACCGCGAGGTCATTGCGGCCTTCCCTCAGGATGCCGGTCACATCGAACTCCCTCTCCCGGAAAGCCCCCTCGATGCGTCCGAGGGAAGTGCCGTTGAGGAACACATCCGCCTTCCAGTTGATACCGTCGAAATGCAGGTACTGGCGCTCGGAGTCCAGGTGGGCATCGAAGGTGTCCCTGTACCAGAAAGGTGAACGGAAGAAAGAATCCGAAGCGATGAACTGATTGTCCGAGTAATTGGGATCGGGAATGGCGCCGGCATTGACGTAACTTGCAAGGACGGTGCCGGGCACGGTTGCGACCAACCAGCCGGAGTCATCGAAAGAGGCTCCGGACAATGCCTCTCCGTCAGCCTGCACCAAAGATGCACGCTGGAGTTTCCACTCCCCTCCGGAAAGGTCCTGGCGCGCCCCCTCCCGGGTGGGGGCGGACTTGGGCACGACGAGGGCGCCGCCCCTACCGAACACCTCGAGTTCAGCGAGTTCGAAGGGCTGTCCATTTACGGAGTTTCCTAGAGCCACTTTGACATATCGTCCTTGTGCGGCTTTGGATAGCTTGACCTCGCTAAAGTCCTCTCCCCCCTCCACCTTGGCCACGGACTTCCACTCCTTCGCATCGTCTGACACGAAAACCTCACCCGAAGCTGCAGGGTTGAGCCAGTGAAAGACCAGTTTGTCGAATGTGGACTTGAAACCGAAATCGACACTGACCCATTCATCGGAGGAGGAGGCGCTGCGCCAGGCGCTGACGAACTTCGTACTGGGCAAAACGTCGAGCAGTTTGCCATCCTTGTAGAAATTGACCGTGTGAAGCGACAGGCTCTGCCCATCGGGCAAGTCGAAGGCAAAGCAGTACGAATCACACTCTGAGGGTGCCTTGATGTCGATGGAGCAGGAAATCGTCCTGTTAACCGCCCTCTGAGCGGTGTTTGCCCACGGAAAGGGCATGAGTGCAGGGGCATTCGTCTTGGGCTCCTTGTAATCATATAGGAATACCACCGGGGAGGGGCCTTCCGGAACGCTTGCAGAGCCCATATTGAAGCGGTAAGAGCCAGTACCGAGAGGCCTGAACAGTTTAGCCTCAGGCACCGTCCCAAGTTCCGTCCAGCTGCCCCCTTCGGCACAGGAGAGCACCCTCAGGGATGCTCCCCCGCCCTTTCCCTCCGGAAAGGATGCGCTTCCCTGGATCTCTATCCTGTCGGCCACCACCTTCATCCCATGGAAATCCACCCGCACTGTGGGGTCGGCCACGTCGAAAGCAATCCTCGAGTCGGGCTTGCCGTCGAAGAGTTTCTCATGGTTGGGCCGGTCGACTCTTTTGCTTCCATCCGTCAGGTCCACGAATGCGACCGGACCGCTATCGACAATCCCGTCGGTAATGAGCTGCGAAGTGAGGTTGTAGTCATAGCTCGAGGATTGGCAGGTCGCCCTCCCCAGCGCAATGTTGCGGTAGGTGGCGTCCCCCCTCTTCAGGGAGGGGGCTGCACACTCGTCGGGATTGCCCGGATAAATGCCAACTCCGCGGGTCGTTGCCTGCTTGGGGGAGCAGGATGCCAGTACGACGAGGATGGCGGCTATGGAAAGGATCTGGAAACGCTTCATTTTCGGTACTATTTAACGTTCTTGATGTCTTCGTAGAAGAGATAGTGCTTGTTGGCTTTCATGGCCTTCAGAAGGTCGTCAGGACGGGGCTTGAAGCCTCCCGGACGGGGACGGCGAGGAGGTGCGTTTCGCCAGGTCAGCACATAGGAGCACTTGTAGTCTGGAAGGATCTTCTGGAGATCCAGGCTGAGGGGGCCGCACTCACTCAGAGCGAACATCTTGCCCTTCTCCTCTGCGGTCTCGGAGAGGAAGTCCATCGCCTTCCTTATGTTGCGGTTGAACTCTTCGCCCTGGCCGTACCAGTCGATGGACAGCATGTCACAGTACTCATCCCCCGGGTAACCGCGCAGGTACTCCTCCTTGGAGTACACTTTGTCGGTGTTGTACATGAAGAGGATGTTGTGCAGTCCCCTGCCCCGCAAGTAGTCCACCGTATAACGGAACAGGGCGGCATACTCCTCGTCGTAGCAGCGTCCACGGCCCCACCAGAAGAAGTTTCCGGAGTGCTCGTGATACGGACGGAAGAGGAACGGTATGAGATTGCCCCCGTCATCTCTCCAACTCAGGAAATAGTTGGCTAGACGGTCCAGCCAGGTGTTGAACATGGCGTTGTTCACCCCTCCTGGCAGGACGCTGCGAACGGCATTGACACCGTCCGCCGAGAGCATTTTCACCTCCCATGCCGAACCGGCGCCGTTTGGTTCCTTGATGCCCGGCCACTGCGATGTGATCGGATTCACCAGGTGCCAACTGACAGTCAAGATGCCGCCCCGCTCGTGGAACCACCTGGCCATCTTGCGGATATGATTGAACGAGACGGAGTCCAGGCTGCGGTCGTATCCCAGTTCAAGTTCACCCAGCTCGCAGCCGGCAATGGCGGGATAGTCCCCCGTGGCGGTCTTTGTGTCGGAATTACCCTCGACCTCCCACCAGGTATAGCCGGTGGAGAGATCGTCCTGGTGTCCGTACATGATGCCTTTGTCCCGGATCTTGGCGAGGCGTTCAAGGAGTTTCCTAGCCTGAGGAGTCGCATCCGGGTCCGCACACCGGAAGGTCTGCGAGGAAAGTGTCAAAGCAGCGCCCAAGGCGAAAACAGTCAAAAGAAGAATGCGTTTCATGTTATATGATGGGAATAGATTATCGATTGGGTCTTGAAGTCGGGACGGGGTCCCTGTAATTGATGACACGGGGTAGGGTGAATATCGCCTTCAGGTCGTCCGCGGTGTTATAGCGTTCGCTCGTGAAGCCGGTCCATATCATGAACCAGGCGAATTTATCCATCCGGGCGAGCATCTGAGGGGTCGGCAGGCTGCCCAGTTCCCCGAGGGCTATGAGTTTACCTTTCCCCAGCTGGACAAGCTGGTCGTGGTGCGAAAGTTTCCAGTCACGGTTGTAGACGTCGGTAGCGAGCACATCGACATATTCGTTACCGGGGTAATACAGGTCATAGGCCCTGGCCGTATCGTTCGGGATCTCGCGAGGTGCATTGGCATTCCATACCCAGATCAGGTTATCCAGGTGATGGACGTCCACCAGGCGGTGATAGAGCATTTTCCAGAGTTTGGTGAACCCATCCGGGCCTTCCCTCCAGCCCCACCAGAACCACTCCCCGTTCATTTCGTGGTACGGTCGCCACAGCACGGGGATATGCTTGTCCTTGAGGATCCCCAGGAATGTGGCGATGGAGTCCACCTGCTCCTTCCACATCCGGTTCATCTGGGTACCTTCGGTCACGAGTTCTTTCCACTGCGAGGGGGTGAACTCGCCCTGGGTCTGGGTACGGAAATCCACCCGCGGCGTACGGTCGAAGGGACGGTTCACGTGCCACATCAGCGTGATGATATGTCCCCGCTTGTACTCGTGTTCGGCGATGCGCACTACCTGCGCAGCGTCCCATGCGAGGTCTCCTCCCCAGATCATCGGGACCTTACCGGAGGCATCCTCGATGCGGTCCAAGTCGTACAGGTAGTTGGGCAGGTTCAACTGGTTGTGGTGAAGGGCGGAAATGATCTTCCCTTCCTCCACGGTCCTGTAGAGGTCCGACAGAAGCGCCTTCGCCTCGGGGGTGGCGTTGGGATTGACAGGTTCAAAAGGCTGCGCCCCGAGGACGACACCAAGGAGCGAAGCCGCCATAAATGTGATGGTCCGTTTCATGATGTGCTCACTGTGCGAAAACACTGACAAAACTCTCTGCCGGAAGGTACACTTCGACCTTTCCATCTACGACAGGAAGGCACTGGGACTCGGCGTTGGAGCCGGAATTCGTAACCTGTACCAGGGCCCTGGTGGAAGAGGCCGGCAGGCCGGAAATGACGGCCTTGCAGGATGCCGCATTGTTCACGATATGGACGGCACTCTTCCCCCTGGCCGTGTTGATGAAGGACGCGGCGTTGACATTGTCCTTGTCCACGGCAGTGGGGATGGCGAAGGAGTCGGAGGGAGTCGATGCCAACTGCCTCAGGTTGAAGAAGCGCTGGGTCGGACGGAGCGGCCCCTCGGAGCCGTAGATGCCGTCCCCCCAGAGGATGGAGTAATCGGATGTCAACTGCCACTGCAGGATACTGAGCGGCTGGCTGATTGCGCAGATACGGGTGTACAGGTTGATTTCGTACAGCGCGAAAGTGGATTCGTTGAAAATCCCGGGATACTGGTGTGCGGCGGCATCCGTGCTCCCCTCTCCCACGATAAGCGGGACATTGATGCGGCGGGATGCCTCAGCCCACTTTCGCAGTGTCCCGTCGTCACAACCCCTCCAGGAATGGAAAGAGATGGCGCCCACATAACGCAGGGCAGAGGGGTCTTCCAGGGTCGGGACTATGAAGTCGAAGGTGGTGGCATCGGAGTTGTCGCCCAGAAGCATCAGGGTCCTAAGCCCCCGGTCGGCCATAT
Source organism: uncultured Bacteroidales bacterium (assembly GCA_905235445.1). Taxonomy (GTDB): domain Bacteria; phylum Bacteroidota; class Bacteroidia; order Bacteroidales; family UBA932; genus Cryptobacteroides. The sequence continues at coordinate 56,894 of CAJOLJ010000007.1, read as the reverse complement.
ACTTGCCGAAGTCCCTGATGAAGTCGCGGTGCTCCTCGGGTGTATGGACGACATTGATGCCCAGGTCGGACTCGTTGAAGGAGAAATAATCCGGCTCGCATCCATACTCTTTCTTCAGGTAGATCAGGTAAGAGGCGATGGACTCGAAGATACGGTCCCGCTCCTCGCTCTTGAGGGAATAGGCGCGGGAAGTGCCGTCGGAACGGGTCGTGAGGTTTCCTGCCCACATCGGGGGGAACCAGGCGCTGACAATGACAGGCATACCGACCTGCTTGAGGCGACGGGCCATCTCTGCGCTGCGACGGATGTGGTCGGCGGGGTTCCCCCCTCCGAAGCCCCCTCCGAAGCCCTGCCCCTGTCCCTCATAGCGCTCGGGATGAGTGAACATGTCCCACTGGCCCCAAGGGAATTCCACGCGGCCGAAAGCGACCCTCATGTTTTCAAGGCAATAGTCAATCACCTCAGGGTCCTTCTGGACATTCTGGATACGGAAATTGCCCCCGAATCCGGTAAACAGACGGCCCGGGTTGGCAGTGTCCAGGTCTATGTGCACGGTCTCGTGATGCTGGACTCCCGAGACCTTCATCACGGCCTCAAAGTCGGCCTTCTCCCCTTTGATTAGTTTCGGCAGGAAGGTGACATAGAGCACCTTGTCGCCGTTTTCTTCCCGGACGAAGGACTTGAGGGGCATATTGAAGGTCAGGGAGATGCTTCGCTCCGGTGCGGTGACTGTAATCTTCCTGCCGGAAGCCTTGATGGTGGCGGAGGCGTAATACTTGGGTGCGAAGCTCATGCAGAAGTAGGCTCCCCCCTCCCTTGTTTCGTCTGCCACGACACTCCATTTCAAGTTCACTGTGGACAGGTCCACGTCCGTGACCGACTGGGTGAAGGTAACACCGCTACGCATGGGGGTGGTGGTCGTCTGGGTAAAGCCGTCCCGACTGTACTGGATGCGGCTCTGCTTTTCGCGTCCGGAGGCTTCGATCTGTCCCCCGGGGGTGCCGACCCGAAGCGTGGACTCGAAGTCAATCAGCTCTCCCTCGCTGCGCACCCCCGTTATGTTGCTCCAGGCCATAACCTCCGTATGGACGGCTGGATGGGCCAGGCGGGATAGGGCCTCATAGCCCATCCGGGCATTGTGGTAGGGGCAGTTCCAAGTGCTGGCCTTGGGAGAATGCAAGAGGGGCTTATAGGAGGCATCCAGTTCCTTGAACCAACCGCCGCCCTCGGTATCGATGAAATGAGTGCGGGTGAAATCCCAATTCCTGACGGCCGCATCGAAATACTTCCTCTGCCCGGTTATCTGCCAGGCGTTCAGGCATCCTACAACTGTCTCGCACTCTGGCCACCACTGGAAAATGGGACGGGCCCCCTCCAACTTCATCGCCCCATCGGCATTGAGGCCCTCGGAGAGGGAGACATCGACCATTTCGATGGCCTGGGTACGGACCCTCTCCAAGAGGGCGCTGTCACCTACGGCCTCGGCCGACTCGCACATCAGCCAGGAGGTTTCGATGTCGTGCCCATAGGAATCGTCTGTATCGACGAGGGTCCAGTCGTCGTCACAGTAGAGGATCAGGTGCTTGGTGAGGGGGTTGTAGAGTTTTGTCTGCAGGATGTCTAGCAGTTCGAGGATGGCCTCTTTCACCTCGGGATCCGGCCAGGCGAGGTACAGGTTGGTGAATCCCTCCATCAGATGGATGTGGGTGTTCATCGTCTTGGTGGTCGAGGCCCTGCCGTCGATGCCCTTGGCTGCGGAACGGCTCCAATCCCGGTTGAAGGCCTCGATGTAACCTTTCCGCAGGGTGTCATGACTGTGCTCTTGCAGAGCCCGGAAAATGCCCTGTGCCCCTTCCAGGCTGCCCAGGTCCCCCGTCGCCCGGAAATGCTCCGAAAGGCCGTAAATGCCGAAGGCGTTGGCATAGGTCTGCTTGGTAGGGTCTTTCATGGCGCCTTCGCTGTCGACGGTCCAGAATACCCCGCCGTACTTCCTGTCAATGAAGTGCCCTTTGAAGTAATCCGCCGCCCGGTCTGCCATCTCTTTGTACTGCGGAAGGCCGTAAAGGCGGTAAGCACGCGAGAAGGTCCAGAGGATGCGTGCATTCAGGATGGCGCCTTTATCGGTAGGGATCCCCCGTCCGTCGTTTGTCACCGTCCCGTAGAAACCCCCGTCGGGGTCCACGGCATGGTTCATCCAGAAAGGAAGGATGCCTTCGATGAGATCTTTTTCGATGCTGAGAGAAAGTTCCTCAATCTGGCTTCGGGACTGGGAATGGGCTAGGGAGGGGAGCAGCAGCAGGAGCGTGGAAATGAAAAGGAGGAGACGATATCGTTTCATAGTTTATCCGATTGGGTTACTTATTCGAAAAGGTCGTAGGCAGCCTTGAGGAATACGGGATAGGTTCCGGTATCCCCCCTCACGCTGATGTAATACAGGATGACAAGGTCGTTGTCGGGATCTATCAGATATTCCGTACCGGCAGCTCCGCCCCAACGGAAGCAGCTGTCGCTCATCTGCGGGGCTATCTTCTTCTTGTCCGGATGGGTGAAGAGTTCGAAACCGAGTCCGAAGCGGAAGCCTTCGCCACCGCCGTTCACTTCCGGAAGCCTGTTCTGGAGCATGAGCTGGACGGTCTCGCTCCTTAGGATGCGGTGATAGTTGAATTCACCCCCGTTTTCCAGCATCTGGCAGAACTTGGCATAGTCCTGGATGGGGCCCCAGAGCCCGAAGGTTCCGCCGGCATAGGTCTTGGGACCGTCGAAGAGATGGTCGATGCCTGACATCCGGGACTTGACGAACTTGCCGTCCTCTTTGGAATAGGTGCATACAAAGCGGTCCTTGAGCGAAGGGTCGTCGTAATAGTAGGCCGTAAAGTCCATTCCCAAAGGGATGAACAGAGTCTCCCTGAGGTACTCCTGGAGGGACTTGCCCGATAAGATCTCCACGAGGTAGGCGACCACGTCCATGTCGAAGTTGTAATTCCACTGCGTCCCCGGCTGGAATCCGAGGGGAAGGGTCTTGTTGGATTCGACGCCTTCACCAACGGTTCCCCTGGGGGCGAAGGGCCCCTGTCCGGATGACCCCAGGATCCGGTTCAATTTGTTGGTAAGCGGGGCCAGGTACCCGGAGGAGTGGCACAGAAGGTCCCCGACACTTACCGGCCTCTCAGCCGGAACGACCGTATAGGTCCCATCGTCCCCCACAGAGGTCAGGACCTGTTCGGAGAATCCCGGGATATACTTCGAGATAGGGTCGTCCAGGTCAAACTTTCCCTGTTCATACAGGGTCATGAGCGCTACTGCGACGATGGCCTTGGTCTGGGAAAAGAGGACGTAGATGTCGTCGGGACGTGCAGGAACCTTGTTTTCCAGGTCCTTGAACCCGAAAGACTTCTCATATACCACATTGCCGCCCTTGGCGATGAAAGCGGTTACGCACGGCACCTTCCCCTCTTCCACGAAGCCCTGCAGGATGTCATCGAGTGAGGATATCTTCTCAGCGCTGACTCCCAATTTTTCCGGTTTGACCTTGTAGTTGAACTCCTCGGGAATGTCGTGCCGCTTGCACGAGGGGATAAACAGGGCAGTGAGGAGAGCGGCTGCCAATATGACTCTTTTCATGACAATGGGTCTATTTGATGAAACCGGTCTTCTTCATGAATGCGTACAGCAGGTCGATCCACACGTAGGAGGGACGCTCCCGGTCCGGATAATACCCGAAACCATGGCTGTCGCAGGCGAAATAGTGAGCTTCTGCGGGAATTCCCGCATCGCGCCAGGCCCCCACCATGTCGATGCCGGTCAACCCCTGGAACAGGTCGAACTCAGGTGCGGCCACGAAAAGGGGCGCGGCGTCCTCGGGGAGTTTCTCGGGCAGATTGAATGCGGCTCCGTAGATCGGTGCTACGAGGTTGGGGCGGCTCTCCGGCGTATGGTGAAGGGCTACGTCCGAAACGAGCATCGCCCCGGCGGAGAAGCCCAGAAGACCGATCCTCTCCGGGTCGATTCCCCACTGCGCAGCATGGCTGCGCACGTAGGCCACGGCCGCCCGGCCGTCATCGTTGTACAGGCCCAGGGCCGCTTTCCTGTAGGCATCGAACTGCTTTTGCTCCTCGGGTGTGTACACTGGGGCACTCTGGCCTTTGGGCTCATAGAACGCCTCTTCTTCGTTACGTGCGAAATGGATGAGCCGGTACTTCAGGACGAAGGCGGTCACCCCGTGCTGGGCCAACCACAGGGCCTCGTTGGCCCCTTCCTTGGTGAAATAATTGACCCGGAAACTTCCCCCGGGACAGACAATCATCGCAGCCCCGGTAGCTATCTCCTTCGGCGGGAAGAAAGCGACAATCTCCGGATCCTTGATGTTGGTGTAGTACTCCTCTCCGTTCCCGTCCACATACTTGTACTCTTCCCAGTCCCAGTCTTCGCTTCCGGGAGCGGGACCCTCGTAGAGCCGGTAGGTGGCCTGGGTTATCTCGGGGGCGGGGTCGCTTGCTCCCTTCGGCCCACTGCAAGCCACAGCGAGAAGGGCCAAGGCCAATGCTACTATCCTTTTCATCCCTGGACCTATTTGAAGAGAAGCTGGGAGAATTCGTACAGGGCGAGGCGCCAGGTCTTCCATTCGTGCGCAGAGTCCGGCGTTACCAGATAATGGGCATTGAGCCCGGACTCCCCCAGTTCACGGGTCAACTTGGCAGGATCGGGACGCCCCTCCCGCAGATTCTCGACTTCTTTGCTTCCGTAGTTAATGAAAATCAGCTTGTTGGCCTCACGGAAACCCTTCATCGACCTCGATTCCTCCACCGAGAGGGTTCCCCCGCTGAAAATGCCGACATAGCAGTAGTCCGTGGGATGGGCTGTAATGGTCGCCTTGGTCTCCATGCCGCCCATGGAGAGGCCCGCAAGGGCGGTATTCGCCCGCCCTTTCTTAATCTTGTAGTTTTTCTCTATGAAAGGCCGGATATCGTTGGTAAGTTCATCGGGGAACTGGTCGACTCGCATGGCTCCGTCAGGCATGACGACGACCATCGGTACGATTTTTCCTTCGGAGAGGAGGTTGTCCAGGATATCGCCGGCGCAACCGACCTGCGTCCAGTCGGCATCGGAGTCACCTGCGCCGTGCACGAGATACAGGACGGGCAGCGCCTTGCCGGAGGCGTGGTAGCCTGCCGGGGTCCAGACATGGAGCTGGCGTTCCCCTCCTGTCGTGGAGGAAGGATAGCGGAGGGTGGCGATGGCCCCATGGGGCACATCCTTATGCGCCCAGAACAGGTCCTCGCCCTTGGTGAGTTGCAGGACGGGACGGCGGTCATTTATGCGAGGGGACCGGGGATCGTACACCTGCACTCCGTCCACCACGAAATGGTAGCGGTATGCGAGAGGCTGGAGGTCCGGGATGGTGGCGCTCCAGATGCCGTTTTCATCTTTCGTGAACGTTCCTTTTCCCGTAAGGTCGCTCCCGAGCGCGACACTGTGCGCCTCGGGTGCGTAGATTCTGAAGGTTACCGAGCCGTCGGGGTGCGTGACGACGGATTTGAGGGTGTCGGCAGGGGTGAGGGGACGACGCTGCCACTGGGCAAAAGATGGCAGGATCATCAACATGCTGACAATGACGAGGAGGAGGATTCTTTTCATGGTTTACAAATATAAAATCGTTTTGCTTATCTTCAAAGGGGAACGACCCTGAGATTGTCGAAATAAGGGGTGCTCACTTTCTTTTCCTGGAGCGGAGCCACCAGACCGGCCATCCCGTGCGTGTAATGGCCCGATTCAGCCTGGAGTACTTCCTCTCCGTCCACATATCCTGTTACGGTGTCCCCTTCAAAGCGAAGGCGGAGGTTGCGCCACTGACAGGCGGAGACTGAGGGGAGTGTAACCTCGGCGAGCGTGTACTCACCGCCCCTTTCCACATCCTTCCTTGCCAGGATGGCAGCCTGCTGCTCGGCATCTCCGATGGGTTCCCTGGGATTGGGTCTGCCACGGGTAAGGACAAGCGTGCACTTGCCCCGGTCATCGAGTTTGAGATAATAGCCCTTCGCCCATATGCCGTAACCGCTGCCCACATCGCAGAGGCGTCCCATTACGCCGGCTTCGTCCCCGGGATTGAGATACACGTCGGCGCTGACTTCATAATCCTGCCACTGAACGTCTCCGAGGATGGTATAGTGATGCCACTCGGGCGCCCAGCTGAGGGTATGTTCGCTGACGGTCTGACGGATGCACCGGCCCCTGTGGTCGGGCCTCTGGGTAAGTTCGAAACAGCCGATGAGGTCGGCCAGGTAATGGGGAAGGTATCCGTAATCCTCAGGCCTGGTGTACTGCTCGAAAGTGTCCTCGTACGGGAAGGGGAACGCCTTGGAGGAGGGAATGTCCTCGAACGCCCCCTTTACCTGTCCCCTGGTGGTCGAGAAGGAATATACGCTTCCGCTTTCCAGGTCAAGTGTCAGGGTCCCTCCGCGGGGAGATAGGTCCCCCTGGCGGACAAACTGCTCCCTCTCGTTGCTTAGCCACACACAGAGACTGTTGCGGGAAAGTCCTTTGGGAAGGGTGATGCGGACGGTCTGGGGCGCTGTCGCATCCTTCGTCTCCACGATGATGCTGTAGTCGCCGGTCCGGGGATCCCTGAGCATGCACATGGAACCGCCTCCGTCCAGTTTGGTGCAGCCCCCGTCGACATATTGCCAGCCGATGCGACAGAACCGGTCACATCGCTCTTCTTCTGGGTACCGTAGCCGATGACGACGGTCTCCTCGAGGAACTCGCTGTCCTCGCTTAAGACGAAGTTAACTTCATGCTGTCCCCCTCTGAGGGCGATTTCCTGTTCGGAGTAGCCGATACAGGAACACACGAGCACGGCATTGTCCGGAACCGACAGCGAAAAGACGCCGGCGGCGTCGGAAACCGTTCCGACCGAAGTCGAGCCCTTCAAGAGGACGCTGGCTCCGATGATGGGTTCACCATTGGTGTCCCGGACCGTCCCGGAAATCCGGTTCTGGGCATGCAGGACACCTACAGTGGCAAGCAGGAGAATAGCGGCTAGCGCAATCCTGAGCAGTTTGTTCATCATAAGGCTTGTTGATTTAATGGGTGATTGATTGCTGTAATGGAAACAGGGATTATTGTATGTTCGGTGTTATCAAATGATGGTATATTTCTAAAATACTGATACGATTTTACCATCAAGTAATAAAGGCTGTACGGAAGGAAAACCGGGATTGATGCAGAGTACTAAGGGATTGACTTTCTTGCCCCTCTGTGCGAGGTCTTGCAAAATACCACACATGCAAAATTAGCCGATGCAATCCCGCCTGTCGAAACAAAATCGTACGAATTCGGATAATTTTCAGACAAACACTAGGAATCGTACATGGGAATGTCTATTTTGATGCCTAAATTCATTCGCCCATGAAGAATAGATTCGCATTTGTCGTGAGTTTCTGCCTGGGGCTGTCGCCCCTACCTTCGAAGGGAGCGGTCACCCCCAGCGCCCCGGAGGTCGTACGCGGGACCGAGTCTCTCTCGATCCGGTCCATCGCGCAGGACTCCAAAAAGCAGATTTGGTTCGGGACCGACAAGAACCTCTACTGTTATGACGGGTATGAGCCCGTCCTGTGCCTGGACCGCGACGGCAACAACGACCACTTCCAGGTAAATGACCTGTTCTGCCTGGATGACAAGGTCCTTCTTGGATGCGTGAACGGCCTGGTGATATACGACACTCTCCAGGGAACGTTCCTCTCCCTTGACCCGCTTGTGGGAATCGAGGTTTTCGACCTGTGCGGGGAAGGGCAAACCGTGTGGGTGGGTTCGAGGGCCGGACTTTTTCGGTACGACATCCCCACCGGTGAATTGTCGGAAGTAGCCTTGGACAAAGTGCTGAACATACGTACGATCTGCATCGAGGGGAACACCATGGCCCTGGGCACATATCTTCCGGCGGAAGTGCGGATTTACGACCTGGACGGGTGGCGGCTGAAAGCGACTTTCGGCAGGGAAGACTTCAGGGTGCCTCCCGGCTCCATCGATGCCATCGTCGCCTATGGCCAGGACCGTTTTCTCGTCGGTTCCTCCAGTGCGCTTTTCGAAGTCGGAGTCCCTGACAGAAGTGTCAGGTTGGTCTCCCCTTTCGCCTGGGTCAAAACCCTGTGCGAAGACAATGGCCGTTACCTTGTCGGTACGGACAACGGCATGTATTCCTGCTGGCCGGACCGGGGCGGGGAACCCGTGATGAGCCTGGACAATGTCGTCTGGCGGATTATCCGCGATGCCCAGGGCAATCTCTGGTTCGGAAGCGATACGGGCCTGATGCTTTACCGGGAAAAGCGCCTCATCCAGACGCTCGATGTCACGTCTGTCGCCACGAACAACCTTTACAGCAGCATCTGCAGCGATTCCCATGGCCATGTCTTTGCCGGCGGAAGTTACGGTCTGCTGTTGTTCGACGGCAGCCAGGACGGGGGCGATGAACCGGTCTGGTACAGGATGAGGGACCCTCAGCATCCTTTCCCCCATAACAAGATACGCCGCATCAAGGAGAATCCTTATACCGGGGACGTTTGGTTCGAAACCGCCGCCGGCATCGTCAAATACAGCGAGCGGGACAAAGCCTTCGTTCCCCTCTCCGATATGCGGAGGTCCAACGTCTTCGACCTGCTGTTCGAAGGGGACCGATACTGGATCGCTTCCTTCTCAGGTCTTGCCTGCATCAAGGATGACAGGATAGTTGATGAAGTGTCGATGGCCGACGGCCTTTCAAACAACCTCGTGCTGCAGGTTGCCAAGGATACCCTGGGAAGGATCTGGATAAGGACGGAGGACCAGAATATCTTCCTGTATAATTCCCAGTCCCTGTCCCTTGAGCAGTTCAGGCTGGACGGACCTCGGTCCGATACGGGATGGAACAATCTGATGGAAGACTCCGACGGAAATATCTGGCTGGCCTCGGGGAACCGCATCTACAAGGTCGAGCCCGCAAAAAGCCTTACTTCCCCGGTCCGAAGCTACGACCTGCACGGGCGGCAGACCTCCGAGGTGAGCGTCCTCATCGAAGTGGAGAATTCTGTCTGGGCAGCCTATGCCAACAACCTGTTCATCCTGGACAAGGAGTCCGGGGGAATCCATGCGATCACGACCGATGTGGCTTATTCCGGCATGTATTATGACAAGCGGTCCGGGAGGGTCTATCTCGGGGCTTTGGACCGGATAGACGTCATCGATCCCGGCGACGCCTTCGAACAGATGGGGCAGCGTGGACCCGGGCTTTACATCACCCGGATCTCCGTCAACAACATCGAGACCATCCCTCCTGCCAGGTATGCGGACGGGGTGCTGACACTCCCCTACAACCACAACAACATCGACCTCTACTTCTCGGACTTCTCCTATGGGAATGTGGTCCATTACCTATTCAATCTGGACGGGAAGGAGGGTTGGTTCGAGGCTGACGGCAACCACATCTTCCTGCCGGACCTCTCCCCGGGGGGTTACCGGCTGAACATTTCCGGGGCGCATGAGGAGGATGCAAGGCGGATTCTTACCATCCGGATAAGACGTCCCTGGTATGCATCCATCGTGGCACTCCTGGTCTATGCCTTGCTGGCAGGATGGCTGCTGTATATGTCCATCAGGCACATATATACCCGGAAGAAACTCAAGTTGGAGCGCTTGCAGAAGGCCCGGGAAATTGCCCAGGCCAAGTCCAAGATCGACTTCTTCGCCGATGTCTCCCACGAGTTCAAGAGCCCCCTGAGCATGATCATCGCCCCGGTCAGCATGCTGCTCAACGACAGCACCGACGACAAGGAGCGCAAGGCCCTGCAGATGATCCATGACAACGCCATGAAAATAAACTCACTGGTCCGGATGTCCCTGGACTATTACAATGACAGGGCCTCGCAGTCGGAGGACATCGTCAAGACTCCCCTGGAACTGGTTGGTTTCGCCAAGCAGATTTTCCAGGCATTCGAAGACAATTTCCCCAAGCTGGATTTCAACTTCCACTCGGACGAGGATAAAATGCTCCTGGATTTGGACGTCATCAAGATGGAGGCCATCCTTACCAACATCATTTCCAACGCCTGCAAATACACCCCTGACGGGGGCTCGGTTGTCCTTTCCCTTTCGCAGGACCAGAAGAAGGGGCTGCTGTCCCTCAGGATCAGCGATACCGGCGTCGGCATTCCCGAGGATGAATTCGCATTCATCTTCCAGCGGTATTATCAGTCATCCCGGACGAAAGGGAGCAAGCAGGGAACGGGCCTCGGGCTTACCATCGTCAAGAAATACGTCGATATCCTGGGTGGCGACATCTCGGTGACTTCGGAAGAAAGCGGGACAACCTTCCGGATCCTGCTGCCTGTCGGAAGGGCCGAAGAAAACACTGCGCTCCCCCATTCCGTCCAGAGAGTCTCCAACCGCAGGCAAACCATCGTCATCGTGGATGACAACACGAACATCTGTGATTTTCTTACAGGCATGCTGCAGGATAAATACCACTGCATGTGCGCCCACAATGGGCAGAAAGGCATCATGCTTTGCAAGGACATCCTTCCCGACCTCATTATCGCCGACGTGATGATGCCAGGCATGAACGGGCTGGAGATGTGCCGCCAGATCCGGGAGATCCCGATCCTTTCCATCGTTCCCATCATCCTGCTTACCGCGAAAGATGACAAGGAGACGGAGCGGCAGAGCATCGACCTGAATATCGATGCGTTCATCGGGAAGCCTTTCGATGTTGAAACGCTCTGTGCGCGCATCGACCAGCTAATCGACAAGAACCGACATGTCATGGACCAGATGAGAATCGAGATGATCTCTTCCCCGTCCGAGCCCAACAGCATGTCTCCCGACGAGATAATCCTCGAGAAAGTGACCCTCATCATCGAGGAGAATATCAACGATTCAGGCTTCTCGGTGTACCGCCTGTGTGAAATCAGCGGATACAACGAAAAGTTCCTCTACAGGAAAATCAAGAGCCTCACCAACCTGTCCACAGTCGAATACATCCGGTCCATCAGGATGAAAAAAGCCGCCTTGCTTCTGCAGAACGGCAATTTCACCGTTTCAGAAACAAGGTATATGGTCGGTTTCACCAACTCCTCCTATTTTTCCAAGGCGTTCACCTCCCAGTTCGGGATGACTCCACGGGAGTACCGCCAAGCCTATCGCTCAACGGAGGGCTGCTGATTCCTGGATATCGCTATCATAAGAAAGGCAATCCCTCGGACTGCGTCCGAGGGATGATGTTATTCGGAGTCCCCCGGCGTTTCTCACGATTAACCTGGATCCGTTCCTGTCAGAGCCTATACGGACAATTATTCGTCGGCTCTGTAAAGGGGTAGTTGCCCGTGAGATTGGCGGACGTTGTACAGAGAAAGGGGCCATCACCCTTCAAAATTACAGCTGAAAATAGCTATCTTCGCCTTGGATAATTGACATTTTGAAAGGCCCCCAACAAGGGATTTCCCGTTCCCTCCTTGCTCTTGCGGTCGTATCCTACTGCAAGCCTTTACATTATGAAAAGACCATGAACAGAATTATTGAGAGCTTCACAAACAACTTGATAGTCGAGGATCGCTACCGCATGATTCTTGATGGCCTGCAGGTCACGCTCATCATCACGGTCTGCGCCGCCCTCCTGGGTTCGGTTCTGGGCGGACTTGTGTGCTGGATGCGAATGAACCGCCGCTCCTGGTTGCGGAAAACCGCCAAGGTATATATCGACATGATGCGTGGGACCCCCGTCCTGGTGCTGCTCATGCTGATGTATTATGTGGTGATGGCGCCTCTTGATGCCACCGGCATCATCGTGGCCATAGTCACCTTTGGCATGAATACGGCCGCCTACATCAGCGAGATGCTGCGCACCGCCATCGAGGGCATCGAACGTGGTCAGACCGAGGCGGGGCTTCCGCATAAAACTCATCATATGATAACGCGGGCGGGCCTGCAGCAAATGGAATCTTGCTGCAAATGCGAGGAGCTTTAAGCTAATTTGCACGTTCAAAAATCTTCTGTAAATATGTGGTTCTGGTTTGCACTTGGTTCGGCCCTGTTCGCCGCCCTGACATCCATCCTGGCCAAGGTCGGTATAGAGGGGGTCGGTTCCAACCTCGCCACCGCCATCCGAACGATGGTAGTTGTGGTTATGGCCTGGATGATGGTTTTCGTGACGCACCAGCAAAGCGGCATGAAGGAAATAAGCCAAAGAAGCTGGATCTTCCTCATTCTCTCCGGCATCGCCACCGGGGCCTCGTGGCTTTGTTATTACAAGGCGCTGCAGGTGGGCGATGTCTCCAAAGTGGTGCCGGTCGATAAATTGTCGGTAGTCCTGACCATAATCCTCGCCGTCGTATTCCTTCACGAGCAGTTTACCCTCAAATCAGCTCTTGGCTGCATTTTGATTGGAGTCGGCACCCTTCTGATGGTTTTATGAGGGTCAAGCCGGGGCGTGGACTGTCCGCTTCGAGGGCGGAGATTTGGATTTGAAAAAAAGCTTCTTGACGCCATGGACTAGTACACACCCGTTATGCTATGCTTCCATTACGCTGCCTTCATTGAATCATTATCCCCGTCCCGACCCTATTTTTCCCATAATATTATAAGGTATATCCGCAGCCGTAATTTTTTTTGGAAATTTTTTCTATTTTAGAAATAATTATTTTGTTTTTAGAAATTATTGTTCTATCTTTGCCTGCGGTTTGAGAGCAAGCCACAAACATTTATTTTTTGAGAACACACTTAACAACACAAGAGATACGATTATGATACGCAGCAAATCCACCCTGAAATCCCCAGCGCTCGCCATAGCGCAAATTATCATTACCGTATTCGCGCTAAGCAGTTGTCTCAAGACGGAAATCGATACGCCTTTCGAGCCCGGCAATGAACCAGCGAAGAAGGTGGACTTTAAGATCCAGGTTTCCAGAGACGGAGAGCTTGTCTCCAAGGAACGTTCCGGTATTATGACCAGGTCCGGTGAAGTGGACGCATCCGATTATGTTGCGACCATGGATCCATCCAAGCCTTTCGGCATCGTCGGCTTTGACGAGGAGAGTGGGGACGTCCTTTTGGACAACGTGAAGGCTTTCAATGAATCCGGCACCTACAGCGGATGGATTCCCGGAGAACTTTGGAAAGCAAAGCCCGTGGTCACATTCAGCGCATATTATCCTCATGTGCCTTCGGTGGATTATCATGATTCAGTAGGCTACTCCATTCCTTTCTCCGATTCGGAGACCGATGCCGGTCCGCTGGTATCCAAAACAATGCGCCGCGCCATCGACCAGCTCAACATGGTACCGATCGAGTTCCAGCACATCACCAACGACATAGGTTACAAGATTTGCGACGCAACCCCGTCCGCCGATCTCCAGGGCCTCATCCACCTCCGCAAGCTGACCGCCCACAATGTCGCCTCAGCCGGCACTTACGTCAACGACCTCAATGCGCCCAGAGGCTTCTGGCACCGGGTGGGCTACTACCGTAAGGTGGTGGTATTCGAAGGAGACGCTCCCGTGGGCGTAGGGTCGGATAACGAAAAATTCGTAGGCCATGAAACTCTTGTGGACCGCATGGCCGAGAGCCACCGCTATTACTCGATTCCCGACGAAATTCAGCTTGGAAAGCAATATGTGGAAGTGGTGTACGATGTAGAAGAGTTCGTCCACAACGGCTTCACATATCCGGCCCTCAAGGATCAGGTGGCGAAGTATGCCCTGTACGGCCTCCTTCCCGACAATATTTTCGAGAACGGCAAGCAGTACACCTTCCACATCGGCCTTGACCTGAGTTCCGTTTACAAGGAGATTACTTTCGCTCCTGCCGTGGGAGACTGGGAGACCAAGATTTACGAAAATAACGATGATTTCTGATGGATAGTGAACTTCTGATATTGCTCCTCCCCGCGATATGTATCGCCTGGGCCGCCATCTTTGCGATGGCGGCCTTGCGTGATAGAAATTCGGGTGTTCCATTGGCGCTGTTCCTGGTGCTGGGCGCTTTCTTCTGCCTAAGGGCAGTACTGGGGAACGAGGATTTATCGGTATGGCAGCACAGGGTGACGATGAGTGTGATGTCAGCGTTAGGCTGGAGCCTGGCACCTTTGATTATCTTGCAGTTACAGAAACTCTGCCATGGAACCGGAAGAATCGCGACCTATTTGGTCATGCTCATTCTCCCGGTTGTCTTGCTCCTGGGAGGATTGCTATTGCCGGACCGTGTCTTCCCGCTCAGAACTATATACTTATCGGGGATGACTGCTTCCTTTCTCGCACTACTGGTCTATGTTTTCGTGAAGTGCCGAAAGACGCCCTCAGCGGTGATTCTCGGCTGTTTACTGCTTGTAACCATTGCGATAATTCCGGTTCAGAATCCCTGGTTCCCTGCGCTGCAATTCCTGCTGCTGCTGTTCGCCGGCTCAGTACTTTTCGATACGCTCGTTGCGATTGAACCCGCCGCCCTGCCAGCTGCCACGGCAACCGGTACAACCGAAGAGGCCAAAGTAAATGAACCCTCAGGGGAAAAAGAAACATACGCCAGAAATGATGTCCAGGAAACAACTGCGGGGGACGGCTCCGCCCTGCTTGCCGATGGGTTCGGCGCCCTTGCAACCGAAGGGATTTCCAGCAACGCTGGAACTGACGGAGAAACTGCTGCGGACGGAACCGAAGATGGGGGTGGAACCTACGGAGAGGACGGGACCGCCATGGCGACAAGTGCGCACGGCTCGGCCCCTTCAATCGTTATCCGCAGTGCGGGACTCCCGACGGGGACCATGACACCGTCGTTCTGGGATGAACTCCTCTCCCGCTTCCAGACCCTGATGGTGGACGAGCAGCTGTTCCTGCGTCCTCGCCTCACCATTGAAGAAGTTGCCAAAATGCTCAACACCAACAAAACATACGTTTCGAGGATGGTCAACGAGAACTATAACACCACATTCCCCGAAGTCGTCAACAATCTGCGGGTGGATTATGCGGAGCAATACCTGCTCGATCACCGTCATGCACGTCAGGAAGAGATAGCTCTAGCCTGCGGCTTCGTGAGCGCATCGTCATTCAACACTATCTTCAAGAAGATAACGGGCATGCCTCCACGCCAGTGGGTGACCGACTGGGACGCCAGGCACAACAGAGGACCTGCGGGGGCAGACCCACACCACTGAAATCTAAAATATATGAAAAAATAGAAATATGAAGAAAAGGATTCTGGTTTCACTGATTCTCGCCCTCGGGGTGGCTCTTCCAGCATTCTCGCAAAACAATCCATACGAAATCGATGACGAGTGCTATGTCCTTTTCGACAAATGCGAGAAAAACATTGTCTCGGACAATTTTGACGAACTCGCAGAAGCCTTATTACAGAAAGCTCTCGAGAAGAAAGACAAGAAAGCTGAGACCCTCTACTATGTAATGCAGCTCAAGCACGCCACGAACTTGATTCCCCGGCATGTCAAGACAACGGAAGAACAGGACAACCTGATTTTGCAGAAGCAGGAAGAGTTGAAGCGGGTGGCTGACAGAAACGGTTTTACGCAGTACTATTACTACTCCTACCAACTGGTCCAGACTTACTTCTACAATCATGAAAAGCAAGTCAAAACCATGGATTTGCTGGTCGAGATGCAGAAAACCGCAAGCAATCGCCGTGAAGAATACGGCATATGGATGAGTTACCGATACATGGTTTCGCTCTATACCGCCCTGGGAGACTATGTCACTGCCAAGGATTATATTCTCACCGCACTGAAGATGTACGACAAAACATCCGATCCCGTCATCAAGCGCCAGAGTTTATCCAGGCTTTATTGCGACCTGTCCGATACCTATCCCGTGGGTCATGATTCCGTGAGCATTTGCCTGAAAAACGCTGTTGCCACCTCGGAGACCCACCTGGACACGCTGCGCTGCAATTACTATCTTGCGAAGATGGCCCTATATGAGAAAGACCTTGACACCTACAAGGAGAAGCGGGATTGCTGCATCAAGGACCCACAACTCAGAACAATCAGTGTAACAGCGCCTCTGGTATTCGAGTGCTTCGATTCCATAATCGACGGCACCTTCGATTCCAAGGAGATCAACTCCTTCTCCTTGTCCAGGCTGCGCGAATACAGGGTCATAGCCAATATCGCTGAAGTTTTCGGTTATACCGACAAGGCGTTCATAATGGAGAAGGAAGTGGTTCAGCGCTACGAAAAACTCTTTTCCGTCAACAACAAATCCAAGATTACCGAACTGGACGCCCGTCTGGGCAACGATATACTGCATGCCGAGCTTGACGAGAAGAAACAAGCCCTGCTGAATAAGAACAAAACCATGATGCTGCTGATTATCACGATTCTGGCTGTCGTACTGCTTGCCATGCTTGCCTATGCGGTTTCCCTGAGGAGACACAACACAGAACTCGCAGAGGCCAACGAGATGGTGGTGAACGCCAATGCAGCAAAGACACGCTTCGTACAGAACATGAGCCATGAAGTGCGCACGCCGCTAAACGCCATAATCGGCTTCTCTCAGCTCCTGGCCCTGCCTGACGGCACTTTCCCGGAGGAGGAGAAGGAACAGTTCTCCAACCACATCATCAACAATTCCAAGATGCTGACGATGCTGCTCGACGACATCCTCAACATATCCGTGATGGATTCCGGCAAGTACCGAATCGCCAACGAAGAGTGTGAGGTGAACTTCCTCTGCCAGGCGGCCATCACCAGCACCGAGCACAGGTTGCAGCCCGGCGTGACCATGACCTATGAGCCGGAATCCGAAGTCCCTGTGACCATAGTGTCCGACCCGAACCGTATCCAGCAGATAATCATCAACATGCTCACAAACTCCTGCAAGCACACCACCGAGGGGTCCATAGTCCTGAGGAGTTCCCTGACAGCCAAGCCCGGCTATGCGAGCTTCTCTGTCACCGACACCGGCACAGGCGTGCCTCCGGAGAAGGCGGAAGCCATATTCGAGCGCTTCACCAAGCTCGACGAGTTCGTGCAGGGCACCGGACTTGGGCTCAGCATATGCCGCGACATAGCGAACCTGATGAATGCGGAAATCTATCTCGACACCACATGGGAAGGCCCCGGGGCCAGATTCATTTTCAATGTCCCCGTAAAACCTACTGAAGAAAACAAAGAAAATTAATACAATGGTACCATTCTACGCACAAGATCACGACTATTCCAGGTTCAATGTCCTGGTAGTGGATGACATCCCCATCAACCTCACCCTGGTTCAGAAGATGCTGTCCAAGTACAACTTCGCTATCCGTACAGCGGCCAACGGGCAGCAGGCTCTCGATGCCGTAGCCGCCCAGAAGCCCGACCTCATCCTGCTTGACCTCATGCTTCCCGTCCTCGACGGCTTTGAAGTCCTGCGCCGCCTGAGGGCGGATCCCGCCACCGAGGACATCCAGATAGTGATCCTCTCCGCACTGAACTCAAACGAAGATGTGGTCAAAGGTTTCAACCTCGGAGCCAACGACTTCATAATGAAACCCATAATCATGCAAAAGCTTCTGAGTTGCGTCAACACCCAGATGAAACTCGTGGAAGCCAAGGCCGGAAAATAATGCTTCGCCGTCTGACCAATGCCCTGGTGGCCGCAGTCCTGCTGCTCGCCCCACAGGCGGGTGCGTGGGCTCAAATAGTGAACCGCCTGAAGGTGGATCACGACACTTTCCAGCGTTATGCCTTCGGGCGCATGCAGCTCTACAATCCCGACAACCTTGCACTTGCCGACTCGCTGTACAGGGTGGGAGAGGAGCGCCCGGACTTCCGCTTCAAGTGTCTCGGCCTGTCCCTGGAAATCCCCGTCCGGGTGGCACAGGGCGACTACGACCGCGTAGACGAAGCCGTAGCCGAAATCAAGACCCTGCTGAGCGGACGCAAGGAGTGCCTGACCTTTCTGTATTCCACCATCCACGAATACTGTCAGTACCTCATCTATGCCGGAAGGGTGTCCGACGCCATGCTGGAGGCCCGAGCCCTGGAGCGCAGCGCCAACGAGAGCAAGAGTGCCCTGGGCCAGATGTACTCGCACCGGATAATCGGGCTCATCCAGAGCTACAGAAGCAATTCTCATCTGGCCATACAGAACTTCAACAGTGCCGCACGGTACTGCCGGGAAGCGAGGGCGGAGCAGGAGCTACCCAACCTCTATATCCTTATAGCACAGGAATATATCAAGGAAAACAACTTCGAGAAGGCCGCCGAGTTCTGCGACATGGCCGAGACCTATCAGGAGTATTTCCCCACCATACGGATCAAGGTGCTGATGACGCGCTGCTACCTGTACAACGCCGAGGGCGACCTTGATGCTTTGTGGAGCTCCTACGACTCCCTGGTGTCGGCCCCCCTCTACGAAGTGCAGGCCAACGCCGACGAACGTTTCGAGATGGACGTATGCTACCTTCGCTCCCGCAAGCTCTTCGAGGAAGCTCTGGCAATGGCCGACTCGCTCTCGTCCCCCAAGACCAGGCATGAGCTCAAGCACGGCATCTATGCAGATTTAGACAGATACAACGATGCCTACGGAGAGCTCACACGGCTGATGGAAGAGAAGGATTCGGTGTACATCAAGGTGCAGAACGAGGACATGGCCATACTTGACGCCGAAATGAACAACGCCAAGCTGCGTGCCGACGCCGAGAGGCTGCGCCACCAGAACCAGAACACCATCCTGCTGGGTTTCCTGGTAATGTTCGCCATAGCATTCTTCTCCATCCTCATACAGCAGTGGCAGCTCCGCGAGAACCTCGACGAACTGAAGAAGAAGAACAATGGCAACCTGCTGGCCCGCCAGGCCTACCAGAAGGCCCTAGACGCCAAGGAGGCCGAGAATGCGATGAAAGTCAAGATTCTGCAGAACCGAAAGTCCAACACCATAAAACTTTGAGACAGGTATGAAACTGAAATTCAAGACTCTGATTAAATATCACAAGAACGAGATAATAGCCCTTGTGCTCTTCTTCCTGGGCGGCACCCTGGGAATGCTTGGCTTGATTCAGCGCATTCCCTTCGTGCTTGGAGTCATAGGTATCATCATCCTTGCCACCGGCCTGTTCTATTTCTGCCTGAGCTACTCTTCCGAGAAGGTGTACAAAGACTACTACAAAGAGAGTTACGAGATTGAACACGAAGCCATCGAGGATGAAATCCGCAAGTCCATGGTCTACCACCGCTATCAGGAAGCCGTGCTCAACCGCTATGAGAGCGCATGCCGCGACCTTGGTCTGAGCGATGAGCAGAAGGACTGGCTCCTCGTGCTGCTGATGGACGAAAAGAAGCGTGTGGACGACGAACTCCAGGCCACAGGCGGCGGTCATATTTAGTAGCCATGAACACCTGGGAGGGGCAGATTGCGGGGTAACCACGGCTTACTACCGCCACCCGGCAATGCCAGAAGCCGAAGCCTTGGCATTTGAATACAGGTGGCAGTGAGTGCAAAGCCTCCTCCCATCCCCCTGCAATTACCGCAGAAAAACAGCTATCCCCGCCCCCGATAATTGACAACATATTGCAGTGATGCCTTACAAGATACTTTCTGCGCTTCTCCTCGTTCTTGCCACCGTATCATGCGGCCAGGGCAAGTACCGCATCGACGGCAGATACACGGCCCCGGACGGCACCCCTGTCTGGCTCATAGACCGCAACTCAAACGACACTCTCGCCGGGACTTCGGTCCTGGAGGGCAGGTTCTCATTCGAGGGGACGGTAAGGGAACCCACCTATATGTACGTAGGAAACGGCAAGGAGCGGGTGCACCTCATCCTGGAGAGCGGTGTGGCCAAGGTGGACATTGGCGCCCGGACGGCCAGCGGAATGCCGATGGAAGACCTCTACATGGCCTTCCACCGCCGTTTCTACGGCTTTTCCAGGAATCAGAAAGAACAGAAAGCGGCACTGGCCGATTCCATGGTGAGAGCCAATCCCGACAACCTGGCAGGAGCGTTGGCACTGGAGGACCTCGCCTATGTGGACACGACGCTTTTCCTTTCACTCCGCACCTTACTTTCCAAGAGGATGCAGGAGTTCTACCTGGTGCAATCAGCCTATGACGCCATACAGCTAGAGAACAGGACTGCACCGGGACGGCATTTTACAGATTACCTGATACCGGGCGGCAATCCCGACGGGACTGACGTGTCCTTGTCCACATATGTGGGACAGGGAAAATTCATTCTCCTGGACCACTGGGCATCCTGGTGCGGCCCCTGCAAGAAGGAGATGCCGCACATAAGAAAAACCTGGGAGGACTTTCACGGAGAGCGTTTCGAAGTGGTGAGCATCGCGGTAAACGACAAAAGGGAAGATACCCTGGAAGCCCTGCAGGAACTGGATCTGCCATGGCCCCAGATTCTCGATGCCCAGCGCCTTCCCGTGGATATCTACGGAGTCAAAGCCATCCCGCACCTTATCCTATTCGGCCCGGACGGGACCATCCTTCGGAGAGGGATCCGAGGGGAAGAGATCTACTCAGCGGTGGCCGATGCCCTGGGCGGGAAGTAACCCCCTCAGAAGGTTCAGAATACCCCACCTCCGCCCGGCGGAAGTGGGGTAAAGTAAACGATCCTATCTTACTGTCCCGTCAGAACTTGAAATTGAACCTGATATCCGCCGGGATCTTCTCCAGTCCAAGGTTCATCCTATCCTGGTCATATTCGGGGCCAAGTTTGGAGTAGGTCTTCTCGAACTGCTCCCCGTACTGCCTGTCACCCGTGGCCTGGACCCTCAGCACCAGGGCCGTCAGGTCGGAAAGGGCCTGTTCCATCTTCCCGAAGTCGAGGTCATACTTTCCGGAGGCGTTGCGACGGAAAGCGCCCTTCTCGGAGAGGTAGTTGTAGATGACGATGCTTGCCCTGCCAAGGGCCTCTCCCTCACCGAAGCGCTCCGAGCGAAGAAGCGAAGCGAAGAAGGTCACAAGAGCATCTTCCTTTGTGAAAAGGTGGTGAATATCGAAATGGTCCTGAAGCTTGCATACCATGAGGATGCCTGCGGCATTTGCCTTCACTTCCTCCAGGCAGGGGGCTACCCTCCCAAGGGCATCCTGCACGTCGCCCTTGCCGTTGACGGTTTCCTTGACTCCAAGTCCGTGTGCCACCTCCCTGAAGACGATGTTCCAGAAGAATGCCTCGGAGGAGAGATGCTGTGCATAGTCGCCCTCAAGGAGGACCCTTCCGCCGGGTCCCACGATATGGTTGTACTTGGTGCGGATGATGTTCTCGAGGAGGATGGTACGGGTCCCCCTGTCAGCCTGGACTTCCTTGTCGAAGGGAAGATTCAGGGCTATGACCTTCACCCCTGCATTGGCCTTCCCGGCGTAGTAGAGGGCATCGCAGGAGAAGATGTTGGATCCGGTACCGGGCTGGAAAGTCTTGTATGCGGGGTCCCCGGGGAGGTCCTGCTGGAACTCCCCGATGCGGGAGACATACTGCATGAGCTCCATGGTGTGGCCCTCGTTCTTCAGGAGGACGAAAGCCTCGTAGGAGCGCTTCATTCCCATCAGCTGGTCATCAGTCACCTCGTTCGGCCCTATGACCAGGTCCATCTTGCTGTCCTCCATGTCAAGCCAGGCAATGGAACTGTCGTAGTACTCATCCGTGGAGAGGGCACGGGCCTTGCTCCTGAGGTATGTGGCAACGGAGGGCTTTATGGTGATATCGGCCGCTGCCGTCAGGTAGTTGGCTATCTTGTCGATGTGCTCCTTGTAGGCATCGTGATACCAGACAGTCTCGAGGGTGCCGTCAGAGGAGCGCCGCACCAGGGTGTACGGGCTGCTCTTGTCGGGGTTGTCCCAGGCCTCGAACTCCTCCCTCGTCATGTCGGAGGGATAGAAATGAGCTCCGGGAAGACGGTCCTCATAGCCCTGGACGAAGGACTTTCCCGTGGTACGGTCCCACGGACCGTAATTTATCTGGGCGAAAGTCTTCTGCACGGGATCGGAGATGCTCTCAAGCAGGGCATCCCTGTCCCCGAAATACTGTTCCCAGTAGATGGCGTCCACCTCGTCGGCGGCCTTCCGGTACAGTCTCAGCACCTCTTTCCCATTGTCGGTGATGCCACTGAGGTCCGGGGCCGGAATGGTAACGAGGGCGTAGTTTTCGACAAGCCTGTCCACATTTACCCTACTGTGCTGCGTGCATGAGACGGCAACAAGGGCTAGTAGGGACAGCGATACAACTGCAAGTTTATTCATGTGTTGAATGACAATATAAAGTAATCTTTAAAGGTAAGGGTAATGGACGTGATATTTTATTAATATATATGGTTTGTTTCAATAAAATTTATGGATAATTTCGATTAATCTTGGTATCTTCGCCTTCAAATAGGCAACAACCATGGAGTTACGGCAATTAAGGTATTTTGTGGAAGTAGTGCGTACAGGGAGTTTTTCCCTCGCTTCGAAGTCCCTTTTCATCACTCAGAGCACCATCTCCCAGCAAATCCGGAAACTGGAGGAGGAACTGGGCGTGGAGCTGCTCACCCGTGACACGAGACACGTATCACTGAGCGACTTCGGGGAGCAGTTTTTCCCCTGCGCCGTGCAGGTACTGGAGGGGGCCCGCTCGGGTGTGGAACGCATCAGGGACGTCAGGGACCTGAAGGTGGGGACGCTTGGCGTCGGTGCCACCTATTCCTTCGGTCCCATCTTCAAGAAGACGGTACTGGACTTCAACAGGCTTTACCCCCACATCAAGCTCAACTTGGTGATTTCTTCCAAGGAGGAGCTCCTGCGCAGGATGCTGGACAGGGAATTGGACCTCTCTATCACCTACAAGTCCCCGCTCGGGGACGACAGGATCGAGTCCCACTTCCTATTCCAGAGCCGCCTGTGCCTGGTCGGACGCAAGGGGAAGCTGTCAGCCCTGGGAAAGGAAGAAGTGCCCGTGGAGGAGCTGTCCAAGTTCCCGCTGGCTCTCCCATCCAAGGGCCTCCAAGCTAGGGACACACTCGAGGATGTCCTCTTCGCCCAGAACGTGGACCTGGACATCCGCATGGAAATCAACAGCGTCCGTTCGCTTCTGGACCTGGTGTGCGACGGCAATCTGCTGACCATCATCTCAGAGGAGGCGATCCAGCAGGTCCGGGGGCTGGAGGCTGTCCCCATAGCCCATCCGAGCGGGAGGATGGAGGGATGCTACCATTTCCTGAAAGGGGAATACCACAGGGCGGCGGCCCTTAAGTTCATAGAGATCCTGCGGGAGAACAATTCTTCCAAATAGGAGAGCGGTCCCGCTACGAGCGGGAAGCCTGTTGTCCCCTATCCTACAAAGGGAAGCCACGGCACTGAAGTATGGGGTGCATTATTTTGCGGCAAAACATTATGTCCATTCAACTAAAACGATTAATTTTGTACATCTCAGTTCATTAAGAACATTTAACTAAAATCGTCATGCAAATAAGGAATTATTTACTTTTCTTCACCTGCTTCCTACTGCTGGCATCCTGCGCAGGCAATGATATTTTCACCCAGTCCACGGACATAGGTTCCGTAAGCATCCCGGGCTCCCATACCTACGACAAGGCTTCCGATTGCTACACCCTCACAGGGGCGGGCGCGAACCTCTGGGAGAGGACCGATGCCTGCTACTTCGTCTGGAAGGAAGTAGAGGGAGATTTCTGCATAAGCGGGAATGTCTCCTTTGAGGGGGAAGGCGTGAATCCCCACCGCAAGATAGGGTTCATGGTCAGGGAAAGTTTGGATAAGGATGCCCGCTACGGCGACATAGCAATCCACGGGGACGGTCTCACCTCACTTCAGTACCGGGCGCAGAAAGGCGGCCTGACGCTGGAGGAGACCTCCGCAAAGACATCCATCGGCCCCACGGACATCTGCCTCATAAGGGAAGGAGATCGGATCTCCGTCCGGACGGGGGACGGCACCGCAGAGGATGCCGCGATAAAACTCGACCTTGGGGGGAAGTGCTATGTGGGCCTATTCATCTGCTCACATGAGGAGGAAGTCTCCGAGACAGCCTACTTCAGGAACGTAACCCTCACGAAGGGACGCTAGGACTGCCCCTTGGCAGCCTGCGGGGCATACCGTGGAGAGGATGACGTCCCTGACGGGCACGATGCATTAAGCTTTTTTCCCAGGACCATCGAAAACAACCAAACTAACGCTACACTACCATGAACAGGAAGACCCTCACCCTTTCACTTCTCATCATAGCCCTCACCCTTCCCTGCTCCACCCTGCTTCTGGCCCAGGACGGGGAGGTGCAGCAAAACCGCAGGACGCTCAGGTTCCTGAGCATCTCCACCACCAACAACGTTGCCGCAGGGGCCCTCGTGCTGGAAGGTCCCCTCTACAGCGTCGAGCTCACTCCCTTTTACGAGGCTGTGGGGCATAAAATGAATAAATCCACCTACATCCTGATAAATCCTTCCTCCCTTCAGGACAAGAAATTCCTGGACCTGCTCTTCAACGCCGACGAGACCGGTGCCCGCCTCCTTCGTGCAAAATATGTGGAGGATCTCAGGGAAAGGCTCAATAGCATCCAGTCCGAGGACCCCACCGACGCCGTCGATGTCCTCAGGCAAAGTCTGAAAATGACTCTCCAGGATCTCCAGAAGTCCCTCGAGCTGCTTCCCGGGGAGAAAAAGGCTGAACTGGAGAATTCCCTCGCTGGGGCCACCCAGGATGCAAAAAAGGAAATCGAGGCCAAATACGCCAAGAGGGAGAGGGACCTCAGGACCCAGATAGCGACAGTCCGTAGGGAACTCTCCGACCTTGAAGAGGCACCGGTCTCATATACAGGGCAATTCACCCAGGACCAGGGGGTCCAGGATGACGGCATCCCCGAGGTGGAGAACTCCCGTTTCGACCCGATGCTCCTGGTGAGGCGTCTTATGAAGTTTGCGGTGGGCGGACAGTGCTTCACCGATATCTCGTACCTGGGCAACGACCTATATGCAGTAATGAAAATGGATGGAAGGGGCGGTGCGATAAACTCGAAGGGAAAAGCCGTCATCCCCTTCGCCGACCGCCAGGTCGCACCTTCCGGGGAGTCCTTCGACCCGGACACGGAGAGGATCATTTTCAGGAAGACCTACGACGAGGTGGATCCCGGGACAGGGAACCCCAGAGTCGAATACGGCCTCTTGGACTACGGCGGCAAGGAGGTGCTCCCCCTGGGCTACACATACATGCGCTTCAGCCACGACACCGACAGGGTGGTCGCCTATACAAAGACGGAGACGGTGGTGACCGACCTTGACGGGAACACGCTTTTCCAGGGCCCGTACCGATGGCTCAGGGATGTGTCGGGGGTCTCTCCCGACGGAAAGAGGGTCCACTTCTATGTAGCAGCCTCCGGTCCCACCGGACTTGTCGGGGTGCTTGACGACGATTTCAAGGAAGTCATCCCCTGCGTGGGGACAGAGTACAACGGAGTGAGCGACGGGAAGGTCCATATCGGGAATTCTGGCACGTATGAACTTGGTACCTGGAAGAGGGTGAAGTAGGGATTCCTGTCCGCCCTGCTCTTTTCCACTCCCGCAAGGGAGCGGTGGACATCCACCGCTCACATGGCAAAGGCCGGAAACCTCCTTGTTTGGGAAGGCTTCCGGCCTGTTTCATATGGAAGGGGAACCGTTCTATTTCACCCTGAACTGCTCGACGCTCTTTGTGGGAGCAAGGACATTGGCGACAGGCCAGCTCTTGCCCTTGGAGAGCTTGCAGGTGGCACTTGCCCTGATATCCTCGACGCTTGCGCCGAACATGACACTGTACACACCGGGGGCCATCTCCCACGCTGAGGCAGCCTCGTTGAAGGAAGCGAGAGTGTAATTGTCCACGCTCATCGTAATGACCTCGCTCTGTCCGGGAGCAAGGAGTCCCGTCTTGGCGAAAGCCTTCAGTTCACGCACGGGCTTGTCAAGACCTCCCTCGGGGGCCTGGACATACAGCTGCACAGCTTCCTTGCCAGCCACGGAACCGGTGTTGGTGACGGTAATCGTAGCGGTGATGCCACCCTCGGAGGCTTTCACCACAGGCTTGCTGTAGGAGAAAGTGGTATAGCTCAGGCCATATCCGAAAGGATAGGAGACAGCCTTTCCAGCCGTTGTGAAATACCTGTACCCCACATAGATGCCCTCCTGGTAGGAGGTGTAGTCCACGTCCTTGACAGGCTGCTGGGGACCCCAGCGGAAGCCCCTGCCCTGGGAAGGGGTATAGTTGTAGGGGAAGTTGAAGGAGGAAGGATTGTCGAAGAAGGAGACGGGGAAGGTAGTGGCGAGCTTGCCGGAAGGATTGACTTTGCCGCACAGTACGTCAGCGACTGATGCGCCGCCTTCCATGCCGGGCTGCCAGGCGAGGAGGATGGCATCGGGCATGTGTTTCCAGGATGCGGTCTCGATGACGCCTCCGATGTTCAGCACCACGATGACCTTCTTGCCCGCTGCGTGATAGCCGTCGCAAAGGGCCCTGAGCAGATGCATTTCCGTAGAGCTGAGGTTGAAGTCCCCCTCGACAGCCTTGCGGTCAGCACCCTCGCCGGCGTTGCGTCCGATAGTAAGGACAGCTACGTCAGTTCCGGGAAGGACCTTGGCGACAAACGTGTCGGGAACATCCATCTCGGGGAGCACGGGCTTGCCCCAGAAGTTGCCGCCGGCGGTATTGGCGAGAGTCTCCTCCTGATAGGCGATGTACTTGGCGTACCATGATGCCAGGGCGGGATCCACCTTGAAGCCGTCGCCCTCGAGGCCTTCCTGGAGGTTGCGGATGTAAGCCTTGTTGACGTTGCCGGACCCTGTTCCGCCCGCTATGAAATCATATGAAGTAACCCCGTAGAGGGCCACTTTCTCGCTTCCCTTCAGAGGGAGGACACCGTCATTCTTGAGAAGGACCATCCCTTCGGCACCGGCCTTCCTGACAAGGGCCGCATGGGCCTTGGTATCTGGAGCGGAAGAGTACTTGTAGTTCTTGAAGCGGGGGGTCTTGACGATGTACTGGAGCATCCTGCGGACGTTGCGGTCGATTTCCTCCATGGAGATGGAGCCGTCCTTCACGGCTGCGAGTAGCCTTTCCATTTCCGACTGGCTGCCGGGTTCCATGAGGTCGTTGCCGGCCTTGGCTGAGATGACGGTACCGGCCTTGTTGCCCCAGTCGGTCATCACTATTCCCTGGAATCCCCACTCATCGCGCAGGACAGTGGTGAGGAGGTCCTCCCTCTGCTGGGTGTACTGGCCGTTGAGCTTGTTGTAGGAGGACATGACGGTCCAGGGCTGGGACTCGCGCACAGCGATCTCGAAGTTCTTGAGGTAGATTTCACGAAGGGCCCTCTGGCTTATCTGTGCATCGTCCTCGTTGCGGTTGGTCTCCTGGTTGTTGGCAGCATAGTGCTTGATGGAGGTGCCGACCCCGTTGCTCTGGATTCCATTGACATAGGCTGCAGCCATCTTTCCGCTGAGGAGCGGGTCCTCGGAGAAGTACTCGAAGTTCCTTCCGCAAAGGACGCTGCGGTGGATGTTCATGCCGGGAGCGAGAAGAACGTCGACCCCGAACTCGAGAACCTCATTTCCCATGGCGGAGGTCACCTCCTCCACGAGGGCGGTGTTCCATGAGGATGCGAGAGACGTCCCCACGGGGAATGCTGTGGCGTAGTAAGTCTTGGAGTCACCTTGACGGGTGGGACTGATCCTCACCCCTGCAGGGCCGTCGGCCAGGACCGTCTGGGGAATGCCCAAGCGGGGAACCGCACGGGAGACTCCGGCTGCGCCGGGAACCAGATTGGTGGTCCCTGAAGGGACACCGTCAATGAGGATGGGGGAACTGCCTCCCACCAGGAGGGTCACTTTCTCCTGGATGGTCATAGCCGCGAGGACCTCGTCGATGTTGTCGGCGCTCAGTCGGGGCTGGGCCTGGAGAGAGAGGGCAAGAAGCGACAGCGAAGCCGTCAGCAGAATCGCTAATGTTGCTTTTTTCATGTGACTGTGAAAGTGTGTGTAAAGGAATGTATGTATAAAAATATTATGTATCAGGTTGCTTTGGATACCCTTCGGATGCGAGTTCAAAATTAGTCATTTTCGGCCAAAGGGGCTTTCACGTATGTCCATAGTTTTTCCCATATTGTCATTTTTCGTTTTTTTCACTTGGACAGATGCCCCCGTCCATGCCCCTCACCCCCTATGCAAAAGTACAATTCCCCGTTTACTGACAAGTGCCATTATCTTCACACTTGTTTGCATTTTCTTCAAAATGAGCTATATTCGCTCCGTCGGGGAGCTTGCACCCCCAACAGAACTTTGAATTTTGACCCCACCGCCATGGATGACCATTCCCTTCACATTAAATATCTCGCCGTAAACCGCAACGACCTTGCATGGGGCCTTGCCGTGAACTCGGTAGGGTTCCAGGACATAGCCCCCGGGGAACCCTATCCCCCCTCCGAGCACCCCTCCAGGTACCTTTTCTCGGAGCAGAGGGGAAGGATCCTGTCCGAATACCAGCTCCTGTACATAACAAGGGGCAAGGGGCGTTTCCGCTCCGCAAGCCTCGGGGGGCCCATACCCCTTGGACGGGGCAGCCTGTTCCTGCTTTTCCCCGGGGAATGGCATTCCTACGCCCCGCAGGAGGACACGGGATGGAAAGAGTATTGGATAGGGTTCGAGGGTGCCCAGATGGAGAGCTGGGTGAAAGCGGGATTCTTCTCCCCGCACAGGCCCATCTTCGAGGCGGGCCTCCAAGATGACATCGTGGGACTGTACCAGGAAGCCATAGAGGTGGCATCCTCCCAGGAAGCGGCTTTCCAGCAGCGCCTCGGAGGCATAGTGTCCCACCTTCTTGGCCTCACGTTCTTCCATGAGAGGAACGAGAACTTCTCCGAGGTGAGTGACAACATCAACCGGGCGAAAATCCTGATAGCGGAACACTACAGGGACATCACCCCGCAGGAAGTCGCCAGGAAACTGTGCATGGGGTATTCCAACTTCAGGAGAATATTCAAGGAATACACTGGCTTCTCCCCCGCCAAGTACATCCAGAACCTGCGCCTGGGGAAGGTCAGGGAGGCGCTCACCAATACCACCGTCCCCATAAAGGAGGTGGCCTACGAGTTCGGGTACGAGAACTATGACTACTTTTTCAGCATGTTCAAAAAGGAAACCGGGATGACTCCGGCCCACTACCGCAGGATTACAAGAGGTGAAGGCTCTCCCCTGCCCGGGGACAATGCCGAGATGAGGCCCCAGTAATGCAATGGCCCAGCCCCGGGCAGGGGCTGAGCCATCATTTTTGTCAAGCGGGGCACTTCCCTTCCCTAGAACTCCAGGGTCCTTGAAGGAGAGGTGAAAGAAGAGATCGTGGCGGTGGCGTTTCTCATGTACAGGACGATGGTATTGTCGTCATTCTCGTCGTACATGCCCCGAAGAGAGGGGTTCTTGTCCAGCATGTCCTTCTTCGCCTCGACCCTGTCATCGGGAATGAGTTCGCACTCGATGCGGATCCATTCGCCTCCGTTGAAAGCGCAGATCTCCACTCTGGGGTTGGAGAGTATCTGCTTGTAGACGTTCTTGGACTTTCCTGTCTGGATGTACAGTTTACCCTCGAATATCTCGGCG
This sequence comes from uncultured Bacteroidales bacterium, assembly GCA_905235445.1. Taxonomy (GTDB): domain Bacteria; phylum Bacteroidota; class Bacteroidia; order Bacteroidales; family UBA932; genus Cryptobacteroides. The sequence continues at coordinate 27,331 of CAJOLJ010000007.1, read as the reverse complement.
GTGCCGAAGGGACGCACCCTGGGCTGGCCGCCTTCTTCCGTAGCCAGGTAGTAGGTGCCTACGGCCTTGAGGAACTGCTGCACGGTGGCAGCGTTCGCGGGAGATGGTGTGGTTTGTTTGAGCATCGGTGTTTCTAAGGTTTTCTGGCAGCAATTGTCCGCTGATGCGGCCTGTGTACCGTTGGATGAATTGTTCCCGCAGCCACTGGCGAGAAGCAGCAGGACCGCCCCCATGAGGATGGTCCCGGAAAGGGTTCTCAAGGATGATTTCATAAAAAGTCGATGTTGTTCACAGGGATGTTCCCCGTGGAGGATGTCTTCAATACTTGTGCAAAGATAGGCACTCGGGGACACATTGCCTTACCGGAATCTTCAAAATGCTTTACGATTTCCGCAGGGATGAGTGTCCGCTCCCGAAGGGGCGATCTTCCCCGTGACCCTTTCCCGGGGACTAGCTCTTTTTCCTTCGGGAACAGAGGCGGTCGCTATAGTAATCTAAGTCTCTGTCGATATGGAATTGGTTGGGCTTATCCTCGAAATCCTTTTTCATGTAGAAATAAATATCCACATCGCTCTCCTCTTCCGGAGTGAGCCTTTCCCCGGCCTTCTTTTTCATAAAGGCGGAAAGAATTTGCGTGTAGTGCTCCGGGCCTTCACTCCCCTCAACGGGACAGGCCCTCTCACCTCCGAGGTAGTGGATAATCTTCGGCTCATCTTTCCCGTACTCAGCGACAGAGACGAGCTTCAGGTCGTGCTGCCAACCGCCCAGTGAATTGAATTCGTAAATCATGCAATCTCCATTCTCGGCAAGGAGATCGGACAGGGCGAATTTGTCTATGCTATACCGATGCTTGACCTTTCCATAATCCAGATTGGAATAAGGGGAATACCAGTTTCCGGCTTTGAAGAAACCGTAATAATTGTCCCACTCGTATCCCATGACAGACATCAAGAAATCCGACAGAAATTGAAGGGATACGTTCGATGGGATATCAAACATGCGCCAGATGGGCGGGTCGATACCCTGGAGGGTCATGGTGAGGGTATACTTTCGGACAGGACCGCGTCCTCTTTTCGTGGCCGGATACATCCCGGGGACAATCGTAACCGGAGAAAGCATCCTCCGGGAAAGGATGCTCCTCCATGAATGACTCAGTGGAAGTGGAGGAGGAGGAAGATGATGATATCTTTTTCGACTCAGATGACTTCGATTCTGACTTTTTTGACGATGAATGCGAAGAAGTGCTCGAGGAACCCCCGACCATTTTTGAAATGAATGCCTGTCCCTCGGGGGACAGCGGGTCAATTCCCATGACCTCCAGGATGTCTGCGTAGATTGCCGGGTCCATGCTTGCCATATATCTTTGGTATTTGCAATTGTTCGGATTATCATGAATGCCACTCACCCTTCATCCATGAGCATTCCGTTGTAGAAATCGACCATTTCCTCTATGCCTTCCTCATCGATTGTGTCCTGGAAGGTATTGGGATTGATGCCGTACCAATCCAACTTTTCCTTGTCATCTTTGGAAATCATCTTTCCTTCCCTCTTTGCTGCAACAAGTTCCAGAAGCTCCTCATAGCCCCATATACCGCCGCAGTCCTCGGGGGGACATGCCCTCTCCCCTTTTATGAAACACAGTTTCCGCTCCTCGTCCTCCTTGTATTCTGCTACAGATGAAAGCTTGACCTCATGGTCCCAGCCATCCCCGAAATCATACTCGAAGGTGATGCTCTTGCCCTTGACGGAAAGCACTTGCGAGAGGGCGTAGTCCTCCTGATTGTATGCCTCACCGAATTCCCAATCGGGATCCCTCTGGTAAGCGGGATAGAAGGACACCCTGCCGATGCGGAAGGCGTTCATATGGTAGTTCGTCCATCCCATGCTGTCCAAGATGAACATCGAGAGGAACCTAAGGCTTACGTTGGACGGTAGGGAAAACTTGCGATAGATGGGCGGCTTGAGTCCCTTCAGAGTGACGCGGAGGGTGTATTTCAGAATAGGTTCCCAGGTGTCCACCGTAGCGGGATATGTATACTCGCCGTATTCATTGTCGTCATCATCATCATAATCGTCGTCATCATCATCGTCATAATCCTCATCATCATAATCGTCTTCATCATCATCCCACTGCTCATCATCGTCATCATCATCCGGCACATAAGCCTCGGAATTGTCGGCCATGAGTTCTTTCAATTCCTTTCCAACCGGGATGCCAGGATCCACGGAGAGGAGCTCCATGATTTCATCGATTAAGCTGTCAGTTTTTTTCTTTGCCATAAGTAAGAATGTTCTATAAATCTTATAAAGATAGTGTTTTTGTATTATCCATCCGCATTTACCCCGAATAAAATGCAAAAACAGTGGGACCGAATGAAACTGATGGCCAAAGATTGACAGGAAAAGTCCCGGTCCACATAGAGTAGTTGGCCGGGATGTTCATTTAAGATAAGGAGGAACCCGCATTGACCGCTGCATGAAAGGGGGAAGATGTATCCGCAGCTCCCCGGGTATCGTTACCCAGGCTATCGCATCATCCAAGGGACGCCCACGCCGAGGTATCCCCCGGAGTACGGCCTGAACTCGAGGCTCACACCCACTCCGATGCTCACACCGCTGTCCCCTATCTTCCTTATCACTCCCCCTCCTATGGAAGAGTAAATCCCGCTTAGGGCGCCAGTATCCATTGCACCTGGCGATGGCAATGTACCGGGGAGAGAAGTGCTCTGTACAGCCCTTCCCCAAGAGGAAAACGGGGCGCTGCCGTAAAAGGAGTATCCCAGCCTTGCAGTGACGAAGGGATTCCACTCATCCCCCGGCCTGAAGAAATACGTCCCGTAAACGAAAGGACGCACGACGGAGAACTCACTGGAGTTGACGGGATAGCCCCACAGGGTGGCAGGTCCTCCCGAAGGGGTGAAGTAGATGCCATAGCCGAGGCCCGCACCGAGATACAGGTGACTACTCATGGGATAACCCATATGGAGGGCAAGCTCGTAGCTGTTCGTGCGGTCATCTCCCAGGCTAATGCCGTAGGATGCGCTTAGTCCAAGGTCCAATTTCCTGGGAGAGTGGACCTTCAATGAATCCTTCCCCTCCCCATTTGCGGGAATGTCCCCTACCGACTGCGCCCCCATGGAAGGAGCGAAGCCGAGAAGGAAGGCAACAAGAAGGATAGGGAATCCCAGGGAAAAGCGTCGCATATGATTTGCTTGTGTGTCCAGGCAGTAGCGGACATATTCCATGCCAAAGTACACGGGACCATGCATTCCCCCTTCCCGCACTCCCTTTCACACATACAACAGTGCGGCCGGGAAATCCGGCCGCACCTCCAAATGATGATAAGTAGGTTTTGTATTGTTGTCCCCTCTACTTGGGGAGATGGAATGCTACGGACATCTCCTGCATCTGGGCTGCAGTCATCCCGTCGGGCTCGAAGCCCATGCCCTTGGCAGCGATGTAGATGAGGGCGGACTTGTTCAGGACATCTATCTGGTCGAATGCCGCCATGACATCGGTATCCACGGCGAACACCCCGTGCTTTTCCCACATGACCACGTCATAGCCTTCGTCGATGGTCCGGATCGTGGCCTCACCGAGCTCGACGCTCGAGGGCAGCATGTACGGGACCATTCCCAGTCCCCTCGGGCAGAATGCCTTGGTCTCCGGAATCATGCTCCAGAGGAGGTTCGTTGCCACGTCCTTTTCCATGAAATGCTTGCTGTGGGTCATTGCGACAAGCTCGATGGGATGGGTATGCACCGATGCCTTATAGGGGGAACCCTTGGCAATCAAATAGTTGTGGACACCGAGGTGTGAAGGCAGCTCCGAAGTCGGGGCTACGGGCTTGTCCGCCACTATCTCGTAGTGGGCGCAGTCGGGAAGTATGCGGATTATGGAACCGTTGTCCATGGGATAGCGGGCGAGGTCCCTCATCCTGCGGTTGGTCCCCTTGCAGTAGAACCATGTTCCCTTCAAGTGAGGAAGGGTGGTCCCGATGGGACGGGGTTCCGTTATGGCGAGCATGGACCTCATGCCGTCGTCCACGAACTCGGTTATGTTGATTGTTATGTTCCCGCCGTTTCTCTCGGCCCAGCCTTTCTGCCAGAGGTAGAGTGCCACCTCTGCGACTTTGTCTATCTCTGCTTTGAGAGAGGGCCTGTTGTCAAGTACTGATTGCATTGATTGGAGTGAGTATGAGTGATTGGTTGTGGACTTTAGAGAAGCTGCGGCAGGAAGGATGAAACGATAAGTACGACGAGGCCTATTACAAGCACCACCACAGTCTTTCCCCTGACCCCCTTCCATTCCTTCAGTATGATGCCCCATACATTGGAGAATGCGACGTTCAGGCTCTGCAGGATGCACCAGGAGAATGCCAGAAGGACTGCGCTGGAAGTGAGGAAACCCTTTCCGAGGGCAAGTCCGAAAAACTGGGAGTACCACAGGAGACCGGCAAGTGCGCAGAAGAGGATGTTGTTGAGCCACAGTTCCTTCTTGCCGTAGTCGGACCAGGTCTTGTTCTTGGAATTCTGGAAGAAGCAGTAGCACAGGTTGGTAAGGAACCCGCCGCAAGTAACGAGCAGCGTAGCGGGAAGGGTGGAGAAAATGGGCTTTGTCTCGGCCCAGGAGAGTTTCTCCCCGAAGCCAAGGCCTATGGCGAAGCATGCGCTCATGAATCCCGCCAGCAGGGCCACAAGCAGTCCCTTGCCGAAATTGTAGTCCCTGACCGCCTCCTTCGCACTCTCACCGCTATCCTTTGTCTTCATGGCCCCGGCAACCCCGATTATGGCGATGCCAAGCAGGGTGACTGCCACACCCACGATGACGGGAGCGGTCAGGGAAGAAGTGTTGCCCGTGAAAATGGGGGTAAGCAGGGTACCGAGCCCGGCACAGGTACCCAGTGCTATGCTCTGTCCGAGGGCTACGCCCATGTAGCGCATCGACAGTCCGAAAGTAAGTCCGCCGACTCCCCAGAGGATCCCGAAAACAAATGTGAGGAGTGACTCACGGGGATGGGAGGCGTACAGAGCGAAAAGGCTCTCCCCCGAGGGCACTGCCAGAAGGGCTCCCAGCAGGGGGAAGAGCAGCCAGGCGAACACACCCTGCACAATCCAGTAGCTCTCCCAGCTCCAAGACTTGATCTTGTTGATGGGCACGTAGGAGGAGGACTGGCAGAACGCGCCGACGGCTATTATGAGTAGACCCAGTACTATATTCATGGCTCAAGTCTGTTAAAGGGATGCTACCTCCTCAGCGTAACGTCCTTCTCGTACTTCTGGATGACAGGGATGAACTCCTCTCCTACGGGAACGCCGTTCTTGTAGTTGAAGTAATCGAACACGGCCCCGAAAGGAAGGGTCTTGGCTTCCTCCAGAAGGGCCAGGCGCTCGAAATACTTGCCGGCTGCCTCGTACTTGCGAAGCTCTCCTATGGGCTCGAGCAGTGCTGACAGCAGGCACTTCTGGGTTGCCCTGGTTCCTATCACATAGGCGCCGATGCGGTTGATGGAGGCATCGAAGTAGTCCAGGCCCACGTGGGCACGGTCGAGGGCATCTGCCCTGACGATCTCCTTGAAGAGTTCCTGGGTGGGGTCGTTCATGATGGTCACATGGTCGGAGTCCCATCTGACGGGACGGCTGACATGAAGCATCAGTTCGGGGACGAAAAGAAGCAGGGACGGGATCTTGTCCGCGACATTCTCGGTGGGCTCGTAGTGGCCGGTATCGAGGGTGTACATGACTTTGCGGGTTGCGCAGTACCCCTCGAAGAAGTCCATGGAACCCACGGTGTAGCTCTCCAGGCCGATTCCGAAGAGTTTGGCCTCCACGCAGCTCTTCATTCCGGGAAGGTCCTCCTCGAGAATCTCGTCAAGGGATGCCGCCAGGATCTCGCGGTACAGTTTGCGGTTCACTGTGAGGTCCTTGCTTCCGTCATGGACCCAGATGTTCATGATGCAGGGATCTCCCTGGGCACGGCCCATTGCGTCAGCTATGCGGCGGCAGCGCTTCGTGTGCTCGATCCAGAAGGCCCTGATGGCAGGGTCGGGATTGGAGAGGGAAAGGTCCCCGCTCTTGGGGTGGGAGAATGATGTGGAATTGAAGTCCAGCTTGAAGTTGTTCTGGGCGGCCCACTCTATCCAGCTCTGGAAATGTTCCACCCCGCACTCGTCACGGTCTACCTTCTTTCCGCCGAAGTCTCCGTAAATCTCATGGAGATTGATGCGGTGGTTTCCGGCGAGCAGGGTCTTCACGAACTCGAGGTCTGCCCTGACCTCGTCAATGTTGCGGGCGCGGCCGGGATAGTTGCCCGTTGCCTGGATTCCGCCGCTGAGGGCGTCCGCATTCTCGAACCCCATGACGTCGTCGGTCTGCCAGCAGTGCAGGGATATCTGCTGCCGCTCGAGGGTCTCGATGGCCTTGTCGGTGTCTACGCCAAGGGCTGCGTAACGTTCCTTCGCAATCTCATAGGACTTGAGGATCTGTGCTTCTTTCATTTTCCTGAGTGATGTTTAATGGATTATTTTTCTGTTGCTTATTTTTCGGGGGGGCGGGAGAGTGTTGGTGAAGCCAGGGAGATTCACTTGGAGGGGAGGAATGTCCTTGCCCCGACGGCTTCTCCGATCAGGCGGCGCATCTCCCAGCGGTCCTTGACAAGACCGCAGGTGCGGGCCTGGATCATGACGTTGCCGATCGCAGTAGCCTCCGTGGGACCTGCCACAACGGGGATCCCCAGCTCGTCGGCTGTCCACTGGTTCATCAGCGAGTTGGCGGCCCCTCCGCCTATTATGTGAAGGCGCTCAATGGGGAAGGATGCAAAAGAGCGCAGCTTGCCAAGGACCTGGACATACTTGTCCACCAGGCTGTGGTAGATGCAGGATACCATCTGGGCATCGTCCTTGGGGGCGGGGAAAGAGCCTTGGCTCAGGGCTGCCCTGATTTCGGTATCCATGTTCTGGGGGTTCGCGAAACGGGGATCGTCCGGATCGATTCTGCCGGGATAGTCTTTGGCATAAGCCGCCATCTCCTCGAGTTGGGCGTAACTATACTCCCGCCCCTCCTTCTTCCAGATGCGGCGGCATCCCTCCAGAAGCCACATGCCTGTTATGTTCTTCAGGAACCTCGTGGTTCCGTCAATCCCGCCCTCGTTCGTGTAATTTTCCTTCCTTGACTCTTCGGTAATAACAGGGGCCGGGGTCTCTATTCCCATGAGGGACCATGTTCCGGATGAAAGGTAGGCGAAGTTGGGGTCCCCGGCGGGGACCGCAGCAATTGCGGAAGCCGTGTCATGGCCCGCAACGGCAATGACTCTGACCTCCCCCATGCCTGTCTCCTCCGCTATGTACGGACGAAGGGTCCCTACCACCGTTCCGCTCTGGGCTATGGGAAGGAGGATATCATGCCGTACGCCTATTTTCTCCAGCAGGTCGAGGGCGAACTGACGGGTCGTCTGGTCCATCATGCCTGAAGTGGACGCATCGGTGTACTCGCAGACCATGTTCCCGGTGAGAAGATAAGACAGGAGGTCGGGCATGAAAAGAAGATGCGCCGCACCCTTGAGCGGAGCGAAGCCTTCCTTTGTCTGGGCATATAGCTGGAATATCGTATTGAAATCCATTATCTGGATCCCCGTCCTACCGTAGAGCTCCTCGAGAGGGAGGGTCCCGAATACTTCCTCGGGTATGCCCACCGTATAGGGGTCACGGTATGAACGAGGCATCGACATCACTGTCCCGTCCTGTCCGACAAGCCCGAAATCCACTCCCCAGGTATCTATTCCTATGGAGTCCAATTTGACCCCCTTGGAGGAGAGATCCCTCAGACATTTCAGAAAATGACCGTAGATGGAGAACACATTCCAGTAGAATTTGCCACCGACTTCAAGTGGCTGGTTCGGGAACCTGTATACTTCCTCCATGCTGAAGGAGCCCCCTGAGAAAGTGGCCAGCATGGCCCTGCCGGATGTCGCCCCGCAGTCAAATGCCAGGAATTTGTAAGAAGAGGAGCTTTTGTCCATATAGTTCTTGAGTGTGTTATGTGGTTCTCTTTTGGGCTGAGGGGGTGTATAGTTCCCCCACCGGTTATGATTTTTGGCAAAGATAGCGGGTAAGGGCCACCTCAAAATAATGGTATTTGGCAAAAAAACTTAGATTTTTGACAAAAAGAATGCAAGGTGCTTTTCATACCGGGTACAGTCAATTTACGGGTCCCTCTGTTTTTGGGGTTAAATTATTTGTATATTTGCCATGGAGGCGTCACTTCCCGCTGGGGGGGGCGCCCCCCCCGAGACACATCATATTCAAAAACCGCTTCCGGATGGAAGGGGACCGCCGGTCCACAAACAACACACAAACGCCATGAAACACAGAATCCTCCTTTTTTCACTCATGTTCCTCACTGTCTTTTCCTCCTCCCATGCCCAGGACCGCCTATGGTATGACAAGCCGGCGGGAGAGTGGTTGGAGGCGCTCCCGCTGGGGAATTCCGCCATGGGCGCAATGGTTTTCGGAGGGGTGCAGGACGAGGAAATACAACTGAACGAAGAGACTTTCTGGAGCGGTGGACCGCACGACAACAACAGCCCCAGGTCCCTTGGCCGCCTCCAGGAGGTACGGTCCCTGATATTCGAAGGCAAGGAAGAAGAGGCCGCAAGGATCGTGAACGAGGACTTCATAGTGGGGCCCCATGGGATGAAATATCTCACCCTCGGTAGCCTGCACCTGGGTTATTCCGGCCTGGAGGAGTACTCCGACTACACTCGGGACCTGGACCTGAGGGATGCGACGGCCTCGGTGCGGTTCGTTTCCGGAGGGGTGACTTTCACCCGCCGCACTTTTGCATCACTGCCGGATAAGATACTTCTCGAGCGCATAGAGTCTTCCAAAAAGGGGGCGCTCACATTTGTCCTCTCCCACAGCGGCCCCCTTCCTGCGGAAGTGAAAATTGACGGGAGTGCATTCGAGTTCACCATCAAAGGAGTCGACCATGAGGGCATCCCCGCCAGCCTGACGGCAAAGTGCCGGGTGGAGATCGATACCGACGGGACCCTTTCCGTCGAGGGAGGGGGCCTAAAGGTCTCCTCGGCTTCGAAAGCGACTCTGTATATTGCGGCAGCGACGGATTTCGTGGATTACAGGACCGTAGCGGGAGACCCTGCCGAGAAGAACCTACAGGCGATTCGCTCCGCCAGGAAATACTCCTACAGGAAACTCCTCAAAAGGCACACCGACGCCTACAGGGCCCAATTCGACCGGGTGCACCTGGACCTGCCCAAAGGGGACGGGGCCTCCCTCCCCACCGACAGACGCCTTGACGCGTTCTATGGAAGCAATGACATGGCGATGGTTGCCCTGCTGTTCAATTACGGTCGCTACCTCCTGATTTCCTCATCCCAGCCGGGAGGTCAGCCCTCCACCCTCCAGGGCATCTGGAACCGAAGCGTGGATGCCCCGTGGGACAGCAAGTACACCATCAACATCAATACCGAGATGAATTACTGGCCCTCCGAAGTCACCAACCTCATGGAGAGTGCCGAGCCCCTGTACCGTATGATCGGGGAACTGAGCGAGACGGGAGCCAGGACCGCCCGTGAGATGTACGGCTGCGGAGGCTGGATGGCCCACCACAACACGGACCTGTGGCGAATAGCGGGACCTGTGGACGGAGCCGAATGGGGCATGTTCCCCAATGGCGGAGCCTGGCTGGCCACGCACCTGTGGAGCCACTATCAGTTCACCGGGGACAAGGAATTCCTCAGGAAGTGGTATCCGGTCCTGAAGGGTGCGGCAGACTTTTATCTGGACTATCTCCAGCCCCATCCGACTTACGGATATCTCGTGGCCGTCCCTTCCGTCAGTCCGGAGCATGGCCCTGTGGGCAAGAAGACCGCCATCACGGCCGGCTGCACCATGGACAACCAGATAGTGTTCGATGTTTTCAGCTCCGTCCTCGCTGCCGGGGAGGCTCTTGGCATTGACGAGGATTACCGCTCACGGGTCCGGGAGGCCCTGGACCGGCTCCCTCCCATGCAGGTGGGGCAGTACGGCCAGCTGCAGGAATGGATACAGGACGGGGACGATCCCACGGACGAGCACAGGCACATTTCCCACCTGTACGGTCTTTATCCTTCCAACCAGATAAGCCCGTTCTCCCATCCGGAACTTTTTGCCGCTGCCCGCAAAACCCTCGAGCAGCGGGGGGACATGGCAACAGGCTGGAGCCTGGGCTGGAAGACCAATTTCTGGGCCAGGATGCTGGACGGGGACCATGCGTTCGCCATCCTAGGCAACATGCTGCGGCTCCTTCCGGATGACCGCTCATTCCGTACCCATCCACTGGGACGGACCTATCCCAACCTTTTCGATGCCCATCCCCCCTTCCAGATAGACGGCAACTTCGGAGCCACCGCAGGCATAGCGGAAATGCTCCTGCAGAGCCATGACGGGGCGGTGCATCTGCTCCCTGCCCTGCCCTCCGCCTGGGATAGGGGAAGCGTAGAGGGTCTTCGGGCCCGGGGAGGTTTCATCGTGGATATCTCCTGGGGTGGCGGGTCATTGGAAAAGGCCTGCATTAAGTCAACTATCGGAGGAACCCTGAGGATCCGGAGCACCGTTCCCCTGAGGGGCCGGGGGCTCAAACCTGCCAAGGGTCCCTGTCCGAATTCACTTTATGCTCCCGCACAGGTCAAGTCCTCCTCCCCTTCCCCGGAAGGGCTGTCCGCCCCCGCAGTCTATGAATATGACATCGTCACTAGGGCGGGGCGAAGCTACAGGGTAAAGCGCCTCGTCCACTGAGAGGATCCCCCCTGCACGGGGAAAGATGAAAGCCGCCGGGGGACTGTCGTTCCACGGCGGCTGTAATCATTTCAGGGCTTGCGTGCAATCCCTGGGACTTATCTTCCAGGGAGAGCTATTCCTCAAGCTTTATCTGGATCTTCGTGACAGTTATGTCACCTCCGATTATGAGGGCTGTGTCGCCTCCGTTCATTGTCTGGGCCATCCCGTCCGATATCTCGAACTCAAGGAAGTCCTCCCCTGCCGCAAGGGTGATGTTATTGAGGCTCTCGCCTCCGTCACGGATGTAAGGGGCGCCCCACCAACCGTCGCACAGGCAGAACTGCTGAGGTGCGTCATGGTGCAGGAAGGTGAACTTTATTATCTGCCCGGCCTCGGGGGTGATGGCGGACAGGTCAAGTTCCGATGCGGGGAGATACCACCACCATCCTGTCGTGTACTCACCTGACCACAGGGTCGGATACTCCCTGAAGACCTCGATGGACTTGAGGGTATAGTTTCCGCCGCCTATGATGATGCCGTCACCTGAATTTATAGTCGTCAAGAGGCCCTCGGATATGGGGAATATCACTTCCGTCACACCAGCCTCGTACCAGACAGTGTTGTTGCCCTGTCCGTCAAGGTCGGGAGTTCCCCACCATCCGTCACAAACGCATACGCTGGCACCGTCGGGATTTTCGATCACGAGCCTCATCAACTGGCCCACATGAAGCTGGAGCCCGTCGAGACTTAGCTGAGAAGTTCCGATATACTGCCAGTTGGCCCAGTCGTAGATGTAGGTGTCGCCCTCCCAGATGGGAACGAACCTCTCGTATCCCTCATCGGACCCTCCGCCAAAGACATCGTCGGAAAGGGTTACCTCGGGAAGAGTGTACTTCTTGCCGGAGCAGTCCTCGAGGACAACCTGTGCGGGACCTGCCTGTATTCCCATAGGGGAATAGATGAGAAGGGTACCTGTGGCCTTGCGGCGGAAGTCACTTGCACTAACGACTTTGTCAACTCCGTCCTCGCCGGGGAAATAAGCCTTGGTAATGAACTCGAGATCGGAACCGTAGACTTCGACGCATTCATTTATCATGATTTCCTTGTCAAGGGGACCTACGCGGAGGGGCTCGGGACTTCCGACCGTGAGGGAAGTGACAGACTCTGCCGACTCACTTCCGGCCTGGACCGTGAGGGTCCCGCCGCCTGCTGAAATGCCGCCGGGGGTTATCACGGAAATGTACCCGTTCCCCACTTTGGTGATATCGGTCACGGTTACCCCGCCGGGGAACACGACCGCAGTGGCCTTATCAAGACCCGTACCTGTAATGGTGACCTCCTGTCCCTGCATGACCTTGGCGGGAAGGACGCTCTTTACCACCAGCACATCGCCCAGGTCATCCGCTCCCCTTTCCCCGCATGAGGTAAGGGAGGTCAGAGCAAAGAGAAGTGCCGCTGCACAGGTCAGAAGAAGATATGTGACTGAACTGTTTTTCATAAAACCTGATATTTGAGATTTCATACTGGGGGATTACCAACCGGGATTCTGGGTGAGGGAGCCGTTCTTCTGGATCTCGGACTGGGGAATGGGGTACAGATAGTACTTGTCGTCCCACTGGCGGGAAGAGGTGGAGCGGTGAAGAGTGAGGATGCCTTCGCTGAGCGTAAAGTCGGCGACCTGGACATTCTTGAAGAACTCGGGGCCCTTCTTCCAGCGGCGAACGTCCCAAAAGCGGTGTCCCTCGAAAGCGAGCTCCACCATGCGCTCACGCATGTACCTCTCCTCGAAGCCGTCATTGCCCTGGAACTCGGGCATGCCTATGTCGGGACGGTTGCGAAGCACGTTGACGGCCTCGTTGGCGGACATGCCGAACTCTCCCTTGTCATCCGCATTGCCGTAGTAGTTGTACATGGCCTCGGCATAGTTGAGGTACACCTCCGCCAGGCGCATCACGATCCAGTTGTGGCGGGTCGTGGTCTGGTTGTTGACCGTAGTGACACAGGTCCCGTCCACGAACTTCTTCAGGTAGTAACCCGTAGGGGTCGCACCGTACTTGGGGGAACCGTTGAAACCGTTCTGATAGGTCTCGATCGCAATCTGCTGGGAAGTGTTGGCAGGCCAGAGGTCGCCGTTCTTCACTACCGTCAGCCCGAAGCGGGGATCCAGTCCGTCGTAGGGGTCCTCCACCGTGACGTTCACGTCGCCGGGATGCCTCTGGGCGAAGGTCTTGCCGTCGGAGACATACTCGTAGGCATCCACCAGGGACTGTGTCGGGCAGTTGCCGGAGGCTCCGTTCTCCACGCCCACGGGATAGTTGTTCATCTCGAAGGAGTTGCTGGCCTGGGTACCCAGGACGAAGATGAACTCCGGATTGGTGAAGGTCTCGTGACCCCAGAGGTTGGCATACTCACTGAGTTTGTATCCCCACCTGGAGGCATTGTCGATGATGGTCTTGCTTGCTGCGGCAGCCTCCTTCCAGAGGGACTTGTCATTGCCAGTATTGAAAAGGGGCGAAGCCTGGTACAGGAGGACGCGGGCCTTCAGGGCAAGGGCCGCTCCCCTGGTCGCACGGCCTATCTCCTGGCCCGGGATGTCATTGTAGGATACCGGCAGGTACTCGGCCACGGCATCCAGTTCATTGACGATGAACTTGAAGACATCCTTGGCAGGAGTCCTCGAAAGGCTGTTCGCCTGGGCGTTTGTGAGGGTCGTCGTCACAAGGGGCACGTCCCCGTAGGCACGTACAAGCTCGAAGTAGAAGTAGGCCCTCAGGAAACGCAGTTCGTAGGGGAACAGCTCGAACTGCTGGACCATGTTCTGGTAGTCGGGATCGTACTCGTAATCCGAAAGGTCGATCTTGTGGATGCGCTCAAGGTACATGTGTATCTGGGTGATGGCCCTCCACGAGCGGTCCCAGGTGTTGGAGAAAGGATAGGAGGGAGTCCAGCCACCGTTGAAATACTTATGTATAGGGGAGATGGAGAGGGCGAACTCAGCCTCGTCACTGGCGCTGGCAAGCATCGCCCCATTGCCGTAGATGTCGTCCTTGAACTCGCTCGGCATCTGGGCGTAGACATCGTAGACAAGGGCCTTCACCCCGTTGATGGGGCTGTTGTATGTCCAATCCTCGTCACGGTTCGATGCCTCGTTGTAATCCAGGTTGGCGCAGCCTGCCACAAACAGTGCGGCCAAAGCTATAAGGGAGTATTTTATCTTCTTATCCATAGCTGATTCTTGAATTAGAAAGTTAATGTGAGGCCTGCGTTGACCCCCTTGAACATGGGATATGCAGTGGAAAGCACCTCTGCATCCATTGCAGCTATGTTGTCATGGGAGAAGAGGTTCTCGCCCTGGACGAATACCTTGGCTGCCGAGAGGGAAAGCTTGGAGAGAAGCGATGCGGGGACTTTGTAGTAAAGCTCGAAGTTCCTCAGCTTGAAGAAGTGCACCGGCTTGAACCACACGTCGGATGCCTGGGCATTGTTGCTGTTGTCGCGGGTGGTGAGGCGAGGATAGAGGGCCCCTTCACCGGCCACGTCATAGCAATTATTGTAGTAGTCAACCGAGAGGTTGTTGTTGTTTGCCATGCCGCCCCAGATTGCCGTGGGGAGATACTTCATGTAGCTGCCGGTTCCCTGGAACCAGGCGTTCAGGCCGAAGCCCCTGTACTCGACGCCCAGGTTGAAGGCGTAGTTCAGTTCGGGGATTTCGGTCGCACCGCCAAGGCTCGTCACGTCGAATGCGTTGATGACACCGTCCCCGCTGAGGTCACGGTACTTGATGTCACCGACGGATACCGTGGAGAATTCCTGGGTGTTGCCGGATGCGATCTCGGCCTCGGAGGTGAAGAAGCCTGCGCTCCTCAGTCCCCATGCCTCGTTCACCCTGTGTCCCACGGGGTCGCTCAGGGGATAGGTCGGGGTGCCGATATACTGGACCACCTGGTTGCGCGCCCAGGAGATGTTGGCGCCGAAGTTGAGGTTGAGGTCCTGCCCGATGCGCTTGGCATACTTTGCCCCCGCCTCCATTCCGTAGCTTCTGACGACCCCCACGTCATTGTAGGAGGACTGGATGCCTACAACGGAGGAGTTTTCGTAGCTTGCGGAGAGCATGATGTGGCTGCGGAGCTGATAGAAAGCGTCCAGGGTCAGGTCCAGTGCACCGAGAAGGCGCATGTCAGTTCCGAGGTTGAAGTTGAGGGAGGTCTCCTGCGAGAAGTCGGTCGTAGGGAAGGCGCCCAGGGAGGCGCCCCAGGTGGCATTGTAGCTGTTGCCTATGATTACGTAACCATGGGAAACGTCCCAGGTAGGAAGCCACATCCCGTAGGTAGGCATATAGTCGGTATGCTGGAGGCCTGCGGAGGTGCGGACCTTGCCGAAGTTCAGGAAGCCGTCCCCGTCCTTGGCATAGATCCAGCCCAGGGAGAGGACCGGGGAGAATGCCCACTTGGAAGGATAGGACCTGGAGGAGCCGTTCGCTGCGAGAACGAGGTCGGCGAGGTACCTGTCCGCCATGTCATAGTGGAAGATACCCATTATGTTGCGCCTGTAGAAGGTGTTGCCCCTTCCGTCGGAACTTTCCCCGATGTTGTCGAATGCCGCGGTAGCGCTGAAATGGTCATCCCCGGTGAAGGAGCGTCTGTAGTTCAGTCCCACGCTGGTTTTCATTTTCCACCACTGGCTGTCGATCCAGTTGCCGAAAGTGAGGTTCAGTTCCTTGCTCCCGAAGGTGCTGAGGGCGACGTTGTCCTTGTCGCCGATGGTACCGAGGTACCTCTCATAGCCGTACTGGTGAGCCTTGTGGGAGTTCTCCGCATAAATCGAGGAGTTCGAGTAACCTCCGCTCACGAAGAGGCTCAGTCCCTCAAGGATGAAGTCAAGCTTCTGGGTGAGACGGGCATCCACCCACAGCTGTCTCTGATGGGTCTTGTAGAAACCGGACTCCTGGATCTTGGCCACGGGGTTGGCATCGCCGTAGGCCTCGTTGCCGCCCCATATGCCTGTGGAGGTCATGTAAGGGAAAGCGCTGGCGGGGAGGCTGTACACGGCGTACACCGCACCGTCCGCG
Organism: uncultured Bacteroidales bacterium; assembly: GCA_905235445.1. Lineage (GTDB taxonomy): Bacteria > Bacteroidota > Bacteroidia > Bacteroidales > UBA932 > Cryptobacteroides. The sequence goes on along the minus strand of CAJOLJ010000007.1, from coordinate 11,489 downwards.
CCCAGGTCGGAGGGACGCACCGTCTCCTGGAACATCCCGAAGAGGTTCACCGCCATCAGGGTGGTGGGGGTGATGTTGAAGTCGAGGTTGGTGCGTATGTTGGCCTTGGACTGACGGAGCTGCGAGTTGTAGTCAGGCTGGGCGGTACCGCGAAGGGCTCCCCTCGCGTCTATGAAATCGATGTTCGTGTAGTATTTCACCTTGTCGACTCCTCCGTACACGGACAGATATGCATGGTTCTCGTCGGCGGTGTTCTTGAAGGTGAGGTCACGCCAATCCACGTTCGGATAGAAGTAGGGGTCGGTGCCGTTCTTGAAGAGATCGAGTTCCGCTGAGCTGTATGCTGCGGCAAGGCCGTCATTGGCCCTGGCGTGGTTGAAGGCGTTGGCATAGGTGTAGCCGTCTACCATCTGGGCGAACTCGGGGTTGAACTGGAACTTGTGGCTGTAGTCCACCTTTACGTGGGTCCTTCCGACGGCACCCCTCTTGGTGGTGACGAGGATGGCCCCGTTCACTCCCTCATGTCCGAGAAGGGCTGTCGCGGCTGCATCCTTCAGGACGGTGACGCTCTCCACCTCCTCGACGCTGAGGCGGTCGATGGGACGCTCATAGCCGTCCACCAGGATGAGGATGCTCTTGTCGTTGAGGGTGTGATATCCACGGATATTGAAGGAAGCCCCCTTGTTCTCGTCCCCGGAGAATCCGCCCCCGGAGAGGGCCGTCAGACCGCTCAGGCGTCCGTACAGGGCCTCGGCGAGGGAGGAGGCGGAAGTCTGCTGGAGCTCCTCGCCGCTTATCGTGGCCACGGAAGCGGTACTCAGATAATCACTTACCTCCACGCCGTAACCCAGATCATAGGCCACCGCATTCTTGTCGTTGAGTTTGACCTGCGCCGAGGCCGTGATGGAAATCAAAGCCGTCGCAAGAATCAACATTCTATATACTTTCATAATATGCAAGTCTAATGGATTTGTTAAAATCTGGATTACCAACCCGGGTTCTGGTTAAGGCCGTAGCCCTTGTTGATCTCGTCACGGGAGATGGGTGAAAGATACCATTTGTCGGACCACTTGCTCTGCTGGTCGGCTGTATCCCACCATACGCGGATATTGTTGGTGCAGGGGATGCTCTCGTAGATGCAGGCAGGCCAGCTCTCGCCGGGCTCCAGGGAAGTGTTGCCGTTGTAGTCGGCGGGATCCATCCTGTTTCCTGCGCTGTCCTTGCGCCATACCCTCAGCTGGTGGACCTGCTTCTTGAAGATGTCGGACCTCTTGTAACGCACCAGGTCATACCACCGGACATCCTCGAAACCGAACTCGCAGGCCCTCTCCTTGAAGAGCTGCTCGATGAAGTTGTCCTTGTTGGAAGTGAGGTTCAGGGAAGGAGGGTTCATGACCTCGACTTTGCCAAGACCCACTCTTGCCCTCACCTTGTTCATCTCGTCGCAAGCTTTGGCCAGGTTGCCTGTCTGGGCAAGGGCCTCGGCGTAGCAGAGGTGGATATCCGCCATGCGGAGGTAAGCGTAATCTGTCGGGTAGTAGGCGGCGTAACCGTTGTCACGCAGGTACTTGAAGAGTTTGAGACGTGTAGACCAGGGGTTGTCCGTCACCTGGGGGTTGAAGTTCTGGTCAACGTTTCCTCCCTGCCATATCTCGGTCGAGGAAAGACCGTTGTACTGCTCCACGAGATTGTTGCGGTTCACGACCATGGTCTCGTACAGACGGGGGTCGCGGTTCACGAAGATGTCCACGTTGTCGGGGTTGTCGGTGTTGAAGACATCGTGATAGGGGAAGTTGCGCCCGTCTGCCATGCCGAACATCTCCATGTACTCGAGGGTGAAGAGCGCCATTCCGAACTCGTCCATTCCCTCGATGTTCCAGTCCCCGTTCCATGCGTTATTGCCGAGACCGGCCTGGACCTCGATCACCTTCTCGCTGTTGCCCCTGAACCAGTAGGCGGAGCGGAAAGCGTTGCAGTAGTCCTGCTCCGTGGTGCCGGTAGGCTGGACGAGGGCGAAATAGTTCCCGTTGGCCGCATTTGCCGAGAAGAACTCCTCGCATGCGTCCAGGGCTTTTTGCCACAGTTCCGGCTTGTACCCTCCGGTCCATACCTGGAGGATGTCCTGGTTCTCCTCGTTGCGGGTGAACTCAAGATAAGGTTTCTCGTTATTGAACAGGGGGGAAGCCACGAAGTTCCACAGTTTCACCCGGAGGCCGTAGGCGGAACCCTTCGTGAGGCGGCCCGAGTTGGTGGCCTGGTCCTGCACATAGAAAGGAAGGCCCGGCTCGTCGATGGCGGCCTGGATCAGCGAGTCTATGAACTCGGCCGTCTCCTCTACGCTCATTCTCCTGCCGTCCACGATATCGGCAGCCTCGAAGGAGCGGTCCACCTTGGGAAGCCCGCCGAAGTTGCGGAAGGCATCCAGATAGCGGGAGGCCATGATGACGTAGACCTCGCCGCGCAGCTGGCTCTTCTCGGTGTCGCTGAGGTCGGGGACCCTGTCGATGTTCTCTATGAAAATCCATCCCTCGCGGATTGTCCTCCAGATCCCGGCTCTGGCATTGCCGTCACCGTTGGCGATGAAGGGGAACTTGACGAAGCCGCCGTTGTCCTGGTCAGTCTCGGTAAGGTCACCTCCGTAGTACTTTCCTAGATTGTGCCATCCGCAGTAGGACTGGCAGATGTCAGTGAGCGCATCGGGATGGGAATACCATACCGCACCGGTATAGGTGAAGGGATTGTGCATGGCACCGTACATGTGCCAGAGGAAACGCTTGGCGTTCTCCCCCTTTACGAAGATGGTATCAATGGTCACGTCCACACCCGGCTGCTTGTCGAGGAAACGCCCGCCGACACTGAGTTCCTCCACACAGGAGCTCAGGGAGAGAATTCCGATCATTATGGCGGCTACGCTCAGTGCGGTAGCCCCTTTTATTCTCAGTTTCTGTATGAGATTCATTGCCGTAGATGTTAGAAGTTGATGTTAAAGCCGAAGTTGTACACTCGGGTCATAGGATAGCGGGTGCTTCCGAAACCTGCCTGAGCCTCCGGGTCATTGGCCTTGAAACTTGTGAAAGTAAGGAGGTTGTAGCCATTCGCATAGGCACGGATGCTGTTTATGGGCACTCCCGGAATCTTGAACGTATAGCCTATTTCAAGGTTCTTGAGACGTATGTATGAGGAATCGATCATCCAAGGGTCGGACATAGAGCCGTTATGCTCGCGGGCTGATTTCTCAAGGGAGATACGGGGAAGGATGGCCCCGGGGTTGTCCTCCGTCCAGGAATTCTCGTAGACCCACTTGTTGAGCATGGACTGGTTGCCGGTACCGAAAGCGGGGGTGTAGAAGGAACTGAGCTGACGGCTCACGTGAGTGGCTCCCACCCAGCTCATCGAGAAGTCCAGCCCCCTCCAGTTGAGGGTGGCGTTGATGGAACCGGTGTACTCGGGGATGTCGCTGTAGCCGATGGCGTGCACGTCATTGGCATCCACCTTGCCGTCCCCAGTGAGGTCGACGAACACGCTGTCGCCAGGACGCAGGGTGATCTGCTGGTCCGGCATATCCACGCCGTAGACTTCCTTGTAGCGCTGCTCTGTCTCCCCCGGGACATAGAACTCGAAGAAGTCATAGCCGAAGGGCTGGCCGACGGGATGGCCGGTATGGTACATGTGGGGGAACTCCTTCTTGACCTCGGCCATCTCGACGACCTTGTTGCGGGCGAAAGCGAAGATGGGGGAGATCGAGTACCTGACCTCTCCTACGGTGTCAGCCCAGCGCATGCTGAGTTCATAACCGTGGTTCAGGACACGTCCGAAGTTTATGGAACTGGGTTTGAGGGCCGATATGCTGGCGATGGTGGTGCTGTTGGAGACCAGGATGTTCTTTCGGTCCTCCCAGAAGAAGTCCACCCCGAAACTCAGCCTGTCGGCGAAGAAGCGGATGTCCGCACCGTAGTTCTGCTTGGTCGCGGTCTCCCATGTCACGTCGGGATTGCCGTTGGAGGATTCACGGGCGCCGGGCATGAAGGCCCCGTTATTGATACCGAAGTTTCCGGTACGGTCGTTGGTCCACCACGCTCCTCCGTTGTTGGTGTAGAAGGTCCAGGTTCCGGGCAGGTACAGGAAACGTCCCACTCCCTGGTCATTTCCGACCATTCCGACCGAGGCGCGCAGCTTGAAGTAGGACACCACCCCGAGGAGGGGTCTCCAGAAGTCCTCGGAGGAGACTATCCAACCCACCGATGCTGAAGGGAAGAAACCGAAGCGCTTGCCCTTGGCGAAGTTCTCGGAACCGTTGTAACCCATATTGAAATCGGCGAGGTACTTGGTCTTGTAGTCATATGTGACCCTGCCCACGAGTCCCACGTAGCCGTGGGGGATGGAGTTGTACACCCCGCCGGGATAGTAGTTCCTGGACTGGTTGTAAAGCACGAGGCCCCCTACGTTGTGGTCCCCGAACTTGCGGGAATAATTGAGGCTCGTCTCTGCGTACCAGTTCCTGCCTCCCCACTGTGACTCGCCGTAGCCGAGGGGCCAGGAGTCGCCCTGGCGTACGTAGACAATCTTCGGGGAACCGTCCTCGTTGAACTCACCCTGGGCGATGGTGGCCTTGTAGTTGATGCCGCCTCCCGTGGTGCGGGCCTTCTGCTGGGTGTAGTCGGAGTTGTAGGAACCCTTGATGCGGAAATCGAGTCCCTTCGTGATGAAATCCAGTTTCAGTTTGTACTGGAGGTCCAGGTTCAGGACATTCTCCCTCTGGACGGTATAGCCGTGCTCATAGATGAGCCCCAGGCCGTCGGAACCTACGGCACCGACAAGGTCGGGGTCCGAAACTATTCTCCTTCCCTGCTCGTCAAGGCCGTAGCCGGACATCGGGGTACCGTTGTTGAGCAGGCCCTCGAGGCCGAACAGGCCGGACTGGCCGTTGTACTCACCGTTCCCGATGGAGTTGCGCTTGCCGATGCGACCTCCTATTCCGATGGACAGGGTGCTGTTCTTGGAAAGGTCCACGTCCAGGTTTGCCCTGAAATTGTAGCGGCGATACTTGAAGTTTGCGTCCGGTCCCTGGTCGAAGGTCTTGAACAGGCCGTCCTGGTCGAACATGCCCACGGAGACAAAGTAGCGGGCACGGTCGGTTCCCCCGGACACATTGATATTGTACTGCTCCTGCCATGCATGGTCGTTCATCAGGTAGGTGAACCAGTTGGTGGAGGGATAAACGGTGGGCATATCCATGTCCTTCCAGTGCTGGATGGCTTCCTGGGAGAACTTCCACCCGTCCTCGGACACGCCCTCGACTTGCTGGGCATGGTTGTAGGCGGTGGCATACTCGTAGGAGCTTGCAGGCTCGAGGAACCTGGATATCTGCTGCAGACCCACCGATGTCGTAAGTGTAATGGTGGGCTTGCCTGTCTGGCCGTGACGGGTAGTCACCAGGATGACGCCGTTCGCTCCCCTCACTCCGAAGACCGCAGTGGCGGAAGCGTCCTTGAGGATGGAGATGTTCTCGACCTCGTTGGGGTCAATCTGGCTGAAGGAGCGTTCCACCCCGTCGACAAGCACGAGGGGTTCCGCGCTGTTGAAAGAGCCGACTCCGCGGATGCGGATGATAGGGTCGTCACCTCCGGGCACACCGGAGTACTGCACCGACTGGAGTCCGGGGAGCTTGCCCGTAAGGGAGTTGCCCAGGGACGCAACCGGGGTCTTGAGCAGTTCCTTGCCCCCGACATTGGCGACGGAACCCGTGAGGGTCACCTTGCTCTGCTGGCCGTAACCGATGACGACCAGTTCCTCGAGGACTTCACTGTCAGGAACCATGACAACGTTGACGGTAGAGGCCGCCGCTCTTTCCTCGGTCTTGTAACCGATGTAGGAAATGACGAGGGTGGATCCCGCGGGGACTCCCGACAAGACGTAGTGTCCGTTGAAGTCAGTCAACGTACCCTTTGACTTGTCCAAAGTCTGCACGGAAGCACCGATAAGCGGCTCGTTCTGCTCGTCCGTAATTTTACCTTGCACACTGAGGAGATTCTGTGCGAAGGACACTCCCGGCAGCAACAAAGCCAGCAAAAGGAGTTGTAATCTGCAAAACTTTCCCATTACATTGTGTTTATGATAATTAATTGGATTTTAGTTCGTGTCTAAAGGGAACTTCACGGGTGCAAAAGTACCCAGTATTATAACGGGGGACGGGCAAAAACTGACTTTTGAGGTTTGAAATCTATCACATTAGGGAAAAAAGTCCCCAGGGGCGCCAAGTGAGTGTCCGGAAGCGGGACGGGGCGGGAAGTTCCGACAAAAAAAGAGACCGCAAAGACAGCCCCCCGGCAGCTTACGGTCTCTCCCCATAACGGACCCCCACCCTGGGAATCCATCCAATATTATATTATATAAGCATCCATTGTCAATGGGTCCCAGTGAAAAGCTTTTCAGCTATGGCCTTGTGCAGGGTGTGGGAGGCGTCATCCCCGGCATCGTCCCAGAACATGGCCCCGAGAAGCCCCTTCTCGATGATATAGTCACACTTAAGTCCCAGTGAACGGGCATTGTCGTAGCTGAGGACGAACTTCCCGCCTGCGTCAGTGACATAGGGAACCTTGGCATCCTCGTCCCAGTTGTCCTTGTAGCCGGAGGGTATCTTGATGTTCTTGAAGTCCGTGAAGGAATCGAACACCCCCGTCCCGTGACCGTAGAAAGGCATTCCGAGAACAAGTTTCGAGGCGGGGACCCCCTTGGCAAGATGTGCCGCGACAGATCTGTCGCAGTCCATCCATCCAGGATATTTGCTTGAGTTGTAAAGCGGTGCATTGTGACGTGGAGGGTTCTCCATGTCGTATGCCATGATGTTGACGAAGTCCACGTAGGGCATTATCCCCCCGAAATCTATGTAGTCCGCCGAGCAGACGGTAGCGAGGGTAAGGAGCTTGTCGGTGCCGATGGCCTCCCTTATGTCCCGCATCATGAGGGTGAAGTTGGCCTTGTCGTCGGGGGATGCGGAAATCCCGGCCATGTCGCTTGTGGGGAACTCCCAGTCTATGTCTATCCCGTCCAGCCCGAAACCATCTATCACCCTCTTGCAGTCGGAGGCGAAAGCGAGGCGGTTCTCGGATGAGGCGGCCATTTCGCTGAAGTTCCCGCTGCCCCATCCCCCGATGGAGAGGAGAACCTTCAGGTGGGAAGCCTTTTTCTTGAGTTCCACGACCGCGCGCAGCCTTGCCTCGTTGGCGATACCCACCTCGCGGAACGACCCCTTGACGTTCCCGAATGCGTAATTGATGTGGGTGACATACTCGGGCTTCACCTCGTGGTCCGACCAGGAAGTGACATACCCGACAACTATTTTCCCGGTGGAGCCGGGAACGGGATCGGAACTTCCCGCCCCGGTTTCCTCGGGAAGTTGAGGAAGATCCTTTATACCCTCATTTTTCGGTGAACAGGAGCTTACCGAAAGGAAGAGAAGAATGAGAATGAAAGTTATGAGTTTGCTGTCCATGATTCAGATGGAGGGGATTTCAGGCAGGGGACCGGGACACTTGAAAGAAGGACCGCCCCCATTTCCGAATGCAAAATTAGCCCTCCACGACCGTCCCAAGGTGGAAAATAGTACAAAAAAGGTTTGAAAAACGACAAAAGTGCCCAGGGGGGCGTTTCCGTCCCGTCACCACCTCCCCTTTTGCCACTTTATTTTTACGAAAACTTCCTACCTTTGAAGCGGAAGGATCTTTGCGCCGTCCCCGAATGAAAGCGGGGGAGAAGGCCAAGGAGCCCCCCACACATAATCCGCACACAGAGCATATGCGCCTCCCCAGACCACTACAACACGCCCCCCTTACATTGGCCATTAGGGTCCTGTCCCTCCCAGCGGCCTTGCTGCTTCTTTGCGCAGGGCTTCACGCCGAGGGGGTCATCTCGTATTCGACGAGGGACGGACTCAGCAGCAGGAGGGTGTATGCGGTAATCCAGGACTCGGACTCCTTCCTGTGGTTCTCCACCGGGAACGGCATTGACAGGTACGACTACAATGAGTTCAGGCACTATGAACTCCCCTTCGTCACATCACTGATGGACTTAAGCCAGATCGGGACCAGGCTGCTTCTGGACTCTTCCCATTCCCTTTGGGTAGTCCTCCAGGACGGAAGGCTCTACCGCTACCTCTCCCACCTGGACTCTTTCAAACTGGTCTGCGACCTTTCCGAGGCAGTGGATGCGTACGAGGTGACGTGCGCCTGCTTCACCCCGGACGGGGACCTTCTTTTCGGCACGGGTTCGGGGCTGTACCTCAGGGACATGCAAAACGGTGTCACCGCAACCGAGCCCCTCCTTCCCGGGCACAGGCTGACGGAGATCCTTCCCGACGGGAAGGGCGGATACTACGCCGGGGACATGTCGGGACTGTACTACCTGCCTTCCGAAGGCGGGGCAGCCGAGGATGTCAGGGGGGCGGAGGGGCTCAGGATTTCATCCCTGGCAAGCGACGGAGAACGCCTCTTCGCAGGGACCTTCTCTTCCGGTCTATGGTACCTTGACCTCAGCGAGGGGAACGAGTGCGGCACGACTGCACCCCTCAGGCGCAGTGACGAGGCAACATCCTACGTCCCCGTCAATACGATAGTCCCTGACGGGACGAGCGGGGACATACTGGTAGGGTATGACGGTGAGGGGGTGACGAGGCTGTCACGGGATTTGAAACTGAAGGAGAGGTACACCGCCGGGGACTCGAACCTGTCAATCTGCGACAATACGGTCATTTCTCTTCTCGTGGATTTCGAGGGAAGGGTGTGGGTCTGCACCTCCACGAACGGGATCTCTTGCCTGGACCCCTACAAGAGGGCCACGTGGAGATGGCGTCACGAAAACGGCAACCCCCTTTCCATTCCCTCCGACAACGTCAATGCCACGATGCAGGACTCCAGGGGCAGGATCTGGATCGGGACGAACCAGGGCGCCTGCGTCATGGAGGCCTCGGAGGGAGAGGTCAGGACTGTCCCGTCCCTTCGGGGAAACGTCATACTCTGCTTCGAGGAGGGCCCGGACGGGAGCATCTGGATCGGTGGCTACGGCACCCCGCTTACCGTCATAGACCCCGTAACCCTCAGGGAGAGGTCCACCCCCGGGTACGACTTCTCCACCCACGAACACGTCTACGCCCTTCACAGGGAAGGCTCCTCCATGTGGATCGGTTCCCTGGAAGACAACCTTCTTCGTTACGGCGGGGACGCTACCGTGACGGAGTTTCCCATAAAGTATGTCGGGGACATCCAATCATACGAGGAGAGGGAAACGGAAGGAGGCGATGTCCTGGTAGCCTGCTCGGCAGGGCTACTGAGACTTGACGGGAAAGGAAGCGGCACCAAGACCCTTCCCATTTTCGGGAAGGGAGAGTCCGGGGGACCCGTCAAGGCCGTAAGACGCAAAGGCGGGAGCATCTACTGCGCCACAGACAGGGACGGGGTCATTGTCTATGACATCCTCACCGGGGCCTCCACCCACCTTTGGGGAACCATGTCCAAGTTCAGGGAGTCCTTCGGGGATATCCTCCTGGATGAGGGAGGCAGGGTCTGGGCCAGTACCGAGGACAACCTGTACATCCTGGACGAGGAGGGTGGCACCCTCGCTCCCGCAAGCCTCTTCTATGACCTGGCAGAGTGCTTTTTCAACCAGACTTCCTCCTGCTCCATAGGCGGGGACAGGCTGGCCCTTGGCACAAGCAGCGGCCTTGTCATGATAGATGTCTCCCCGGTGGAACAGACGAGAAGGAGTACACCGAGAGTGCTGCTTACCGCTTTCCAACTCTCCGGGACCGACTTCAAGGGTACACAAAAGGCGCTCTCCGAAGGGAGCATCGACTCTTCCACCTCCATCACCCTTCCTTCCAGGAGCAACTCTTTCACCCTTTTCTACTCATCCCTGGGCAACACTTCCGCCGGGGCATTCCGCTACACCCTGCTTGGCTATGACAGCGGCTTCACCACTTCGATGGGACCTGGCTCCGCACCCTACAGGAACCTTCCCTCGGGGAAGTACACTTTCAGGGTAGAGTACTACGACACCCTCACCGGCAAGACCATTTCCTCCAAGGACTTGGGCATAAGGATAAAAGTGCGTCCGCTCCTTTCATGGTGGGCTTTCCTGGTGTATGCGCTTCTAGGGTCCGCAGCCCTCTCCGTTTTCCTTTACGGACGCCGCAAAAGGGTGAAGGACAAGATGCTCCGAGACAGAATACGGACATTCATCGGGTTCGCCCATGACCTGAAGACCCCGGTGACCCTAATCAAGGCTCCCCTCTCCGACCTGTCCCTCAGGGAGGACATACCCGCCGACGCCAAGGAGGACATCCTGCTGGCGAACAGGAACTCCGACAGGCTGCTTTCCATGCTGAACCGTCTGCTGGACCTGAGGATCCCAAGCGAGAGCGAAAGCCTGGGCGGGGTGTCCCTGAGCAGGTGTGATGTCAATGACTTCATCAGGGAAAAGACGGACATCTTCCGTCAGAAGGCCATCTCCAAGGGTCTCGCCCTGGCTTTCGAGGGAGACGGGGCCCTGGGCACGGTGCTTACCGACACCGAGAAACTCTCCCACATCCTCGAGAACCTCCTCTCCAACGCCATAAAATACACCGCCGAGGGCTCCGTCACAGTCCGCACCCTCGGGGATGCCAAGGGGTGGAAGCTGCAGGTATCCGACACCGGCATCGGACTGCCCCCTTCCGAGAGGAAAAAGATCTTCGAGGGAGGATACCGGACAGAGGAGGCCAAGAGAATGGACGAGTACGGATACGGGATCGGCCTCATGATAACAAGGCAGCTCGTGAGGGAACTGGGCGGTCGCATCGAGGATGCGCCGAACTCAGAGCGGGGCACGGTCTTCACCGTCACCCTTCCACTCAAGTACTCCTCCAAGGATGTCGGGAAAGCCATTCCCGAAGACAGGGAGGAGGCGCTCTCCCTTCCTGAGGAGGGCCCCGCAGTGCCCCCCGCAGCCCCTTCCGACATCCCTGCCCCCGGGGACCCTGCCCCCGTTCCTTCCACCCCCGGTGAAACGGGAGAAGGGGAACAGGCTCCCGCCCGTCCCAGCATTCTCTTTGTCGAGGATGACCCCGCCATGATGGAGTATCTGCTCGGAGCCTTCGGGGACTCCTTCGACACCCTTTGCGCAGTGGACGGGACCGCAGCCCTCGAGCATGCCCTTGCCGGGAACCCCGATTTGGTGATATCGGACATAGTGATGCCGGGAATGAACGGGTTCGAGCTGTGCAGGACTCTTAAGTCCTCCGTCGAGACCAGCCACATCCCCGTAATACTGCTAACCGCGATGGATGACAGGGTGAGCATCATCCAGGGTCTTGAAAGCGGGGCGGACGACTACATTTCCAAGCCCTTCGACATGTCGGTCCTGAGGGTGAGGGTCCGCAACATCCTCTCGGGAAGGGAGCTGCTGCGGGAAAGCATCCTGCGCAAGGGCTCCGCCCCGAAGGAGGACAAGGAGGGAGA